>JAPLHP010000078.1 GCA_026389585.1 Chloroflexota bacterium
GCTGCATCCTTCGGATTCGCTACCATGCTAAGTCCACATCAGTTACTCAGCGTACCATCCCAATCCAAACTTGGATACAAAGGGGATTCTTAGACGACTATGAGGGAGGATAAGGTATATGCTAGGCGTATTCTATCCTGTCCCTCTTGGCCAGATTGTGCCTGGCACATAGTAGCCGAATGTTAGCAGCCACCAATGAAGAACCTCCTCTTGAGTAGGGGATTATGTGGTCAAAATGAAGATTGTCGCTACTTCCACAGATGACGCATCGCCCCTTATCCCTTTGCCACACCTGCAGCTTCACTGATGCTGGAATGAGACGAGTGTGATCGATGTCCTCTTGTGTTGTGACCGAGTCTTCGGAATCATCCAGCATTTGCAATCTGAACTTGAAAACCTTCCGAGAGTTGTCCTTCTCCTGCCAAGCATCAACTAGCTTGAACAACCCATTGTAGACCCATATTCCAGGGCGCACCTTCTCATAGACTCTTACATGCTCAGGCTGACCACCTTTTTGCTTATGACTCATCGCCGCTTGATAGAACAAGCCATTCTGGGTCAGTGTATGATTTGGATTCATCATTGGCTGATCAAGCATCTTAGGATCACTATCTCTTTGCCTTGGTAGGTCATGACCCTCATAGATCAAGACTCGGCCATTATCCTCAATTCTGTCTGCATATGGCGCTCTCGGTCGCAAGCTCATGAGAATAACACTCAGTCCACCACGCAGGTGATAATTCATTCCCCTTTGGAGGTTCACTCCTTCCTGCGAGCACATCTGAAGATAGGATAAAATGTCTCCAGGCTGCATCAACTAGAAACCCCCTTCGCAAGTATAGTCCATGCCTCAGACTTCAGTTCTCTGGTAGTAGTCCAATCAGAAGAATAGGCACCGGAATAGGCAGCAGCTTAAAGTACCTGTCGGCCATGTCAAATTCCGCCATGTTACTCACACTGGAAGCACGGGTGGGGAAGAATCTCTTTGGGGTAGTTGGGACTATCAGTACGGCTAGGGCCAGAAGGTTGTGTGTCAAACCATAGTGGAACTTATAGTAATCCCTGTAGACTGTAGCACTGTTGCCAAACTGAATCTCAACGAATACATCGTTCTTCTGAAAGTCTCCTAGTAGCCTGGGTTGGTCAACCAGCAGAGGGTGTGGCTTCCAGCCATAGCTGGAGAACTCTATCTCAAGTGTTTTGTTGTATGCTTGCTGGTGCTCATATCTCCTATCCTTGGACTCGAGGACGAACTTAGGATGCCACATTATGCGATCTATGCACGAATAGACCTCGCTAATTTCATCCACATTCTTTAGAAGGCGTGGGCTACAGAAGAAATGTTCAACTATGTATTTCATTCCATTGTGCAATTGGGTTTAGTGAATTGGAGAAGATCCTCTGCGAGATTATATCATGCTACCCCAGGTTGGATACAAAGGGGAGCAGCCTGAAGCTCTACCACGAAGGATTGAGGCCAGAAGAGGTTGGCTTCAAGTGATGGAAACTGGGATGTTCAGATATTAGTGCCAGCCCTGTCATTTGTGAACACAACCTCCAGGAATTGCTTCACAATCCTGGCTGTAGCCCCATAGATCACTTGATCGCCATAGCGATAAAAATACTGCATAATGGGCCTGTTCCCCAGGAGCAATTCCTCTTCAGTGAAATTGTTCTTGTCCAGGAGCACGGAGAGGGGCACCTCGATTATCTCCTCTACTTCGTCTGGACTTGCCCGGAATTCATAAGGATACGGTATAGCCGCCACGAAGGGTGATATGACAAAATTCGTGGTGTAGGTGGCAAAGTCATCCAGCTCACCAAGTATCTCCGCATCCCCGGGGTTGAGGCCTATCTCCTCCCAGGTTTCTCTTAGAGCCGTATCCAGGAGGTACCTATCCTCCGGGTGCCGCCCTCCACCGGGGAACGAAATCTGCCCCTTATGATAATGGACCTTCTCCGTCCTCTTGGTGAAAACAAGGTGATAGTTTCCCTGCGCCTCGTAGAGCGGCAGGAGCACAGCCGCTGGAGTAAAACCATCCGGCTTGTCAACTATCTTCTCCCGTTGGGAGAGCGCCTGTCTGATCTTTTCCTTGTCTATTTCTACCCTTTTGAGCAAAACCTCTGCTCCCACAGATCTTTCACTCTGGCTTCTACCTCTTCTAAGGTGACATCAGTATCTATCACCACGTCAGCATATCTGGTCTTCTCATCAGGAGGGAGTTGCGACAGGATACGCGCCTTAGCCTGAGCTTCAGAAAGCCCGGAGCGGTTTTGGCAGCGACGAACCATATTAGCCTCACTGGCCTTAGCCACCCAGACCTCGTCCACCAGGTCCAGCCATTTAGCTTCTATCAGGAGCGGCGCTTCCAGCACCACCACTCCCACCCCCTGCTGTCTCAGTTCCTCAATCTTTTTCTCTGCTACCCGGTGCATGCCGGGATGCATTATCTGATTCAGCCGCTCCAGAGCCTGGCTGTTATTAAAGACAATCTCCCCCAGCTTCTTACGGTCAATCTCATTACCGCCGGTGAGAATCTCCCTGCCAAAGGCTTCGACCACCCGCTGCCAGGTCTCGGTATGGGGGCTGAAGGCTTCGTGCCCAATCTCGTCAGCACTCAATAAAACCGCACCAAACTTCGCCAGAAAACCAGCTACAGTGCTCTTGCCGCTGCAGATGCTTCCGGTAAGACCTATGACTATCATTGCACAAACCCGATATCTATTCTCCCATGTTAATCCGCACAGTATCAAGCAGCCTCAAGGATAGTGTTTACTAAGACACAGGGATTGCTACCCCTCGCTCGCAATCTGAAAGAGACGGGGTGTTGGCCAACCTGTAACTGATGCCCCCGTGGTATACTTTGACCCAAGACAGTCTCGGTTCATACAGCAAAGGATTATCGTCAAAGGGGAGGCTGATTCCAATGGCTAACGAGATCGACTACCAGAACTATCAAAAGGCATTACAGTTTGATCAACGTGTTTCCGGAATGGCAGCCCTGGAGTCCCTGACCCGCATCACAATGGATGGATTGCGCCCTGGAGCCAGTGATCGGGTATTAGATGTGGGGACAGGGACAGGCCGACTGGGTATTGCCCTCCATGACAAAGTTCCTGGTGGCTCTGTAGTCGGCATAGATTCCGGCCGCGGTATGCTCAGAGTAGCCAGGGAAAAGATCTTAAAGCGCAATATAGATAACTTCTTCCTGGTTCGGGGGGAAGCAGAAACACTGCCCTTCCTGCCCCGGGTCTTTGATTCGGCCTGCCTTATGATGAGCTTCCACCACTTCACCAGGCCTGAAGAAGCCGCCGCAGAGCTGCACCGCATATTGAAGCCAATGGGTTACCTCTTTTCTCTGGACCCGGTGCTGCAGGAACCTTCGGACAGCGAAGAGAAAAGGCTGAATGAGTCAATTGAAGAGGCCTTCCAGGAGGCCCACGGCCCGGACTTCAGATTCTTCACCATGTCCCAATTGAAGGCATTGTACGAAAAGGCTGGTTTTTCAATTGAGACCTGTCAGATTCAAGAGTCATCCTTCGACCAGAAGGGAATCGAGGAAATCCCCATGGGACCTCACTGGCTACAGGCTCGCGAAAACCTGTGGTTCCGGCAGGAAAAGGATTTGCTGAAGAGGTTTGAGCAGGACTACTTTGTATTCAGAACTGAGGGGCAACGGGTGCTGGCAAAAGGGAAAGCGCGATGGGCCAGCATCAAAGCACTCAAGAGATAAGGTCCATCGAACTATCCAATCAACCAACAATGCGGGGCGCTCTTTAAGTATTGTTTCGCCACCTTGTCTTGCTTGCTCTGGACTCCTTCGGACATCGGCAAATCTCCATCAGCATGGCCCTTGCCGACTTTGGACCAGTCCATTGTGGCCCGGTAACGTCCCCTGTAATAGGCCGCTCTCGGGTCAATAATGACTTCTTTCTGCATTTCACACCCCCTCTGACCAAGCAAGAAGTTGTGGCCAGACCGGCTCTCCTCTAATATAGACGACGAAAAGCGGCCTTTTGTTCCCAGGCATCAAACTGCTGTCCCAACAACCAGCCATGCCGGTTACCCCGAAGCAACAATCTGTGGGAAAGAGATGCCCTCAAACACAGGATTGCCACAGGATATCATTGCCGTATTTCACTGTGATTTGATGTCTGATACTTATGTCAGTATCATTGAAAGTGCATGAGGGTCAGCCTTTGCCTGGCATAGCAGAACTGGAGTGGAACAGCCATGACATATGTTTACGCCCATCCGCCACAGGACTCTATTTTGGACGAGAGACGGTTTACGCTGAGCGAAGGTATCCTAGAGTATCAAGGACGAAAAGTCCTCTATTACTACGCCGAGGCAACCTCTGTTAACTTTTGTACCGCCTCAGGCACACCATTTGTAGGGAACATGAACGTGAGAGGCTACGTAGCGCGCTGGAGATATGGGACAAATGAAAATGGGGAAGCCTTATCGGAGATTGAGCCGATCACGGACAAGAAGGAGCAGCAGGAGATAAGTAAGCTTCTTTGGCCCAGTCCCAATGGGTCTACCAGGGTGAACTTCCAGTAAAAGATACCTCGTGGCGCTCCATAGCCCTCTACCTGATCAAGCATAGAGACCCAGTTAAGCCTATCCATCTGATGGCTGCTTCGGCTCTATTTGCCCCACAATCGCCCCTACACCGCAAAGGTCAGCAGAGTTGAGCATGTATTCCTTGTACTTCTTGAACCTGCCTCCAAGATACTGCTCTATCTGATGCTGGTCATATTCAATCAAAGATAAAACGCCAATGCCCATGTCCTTTGCCTTCTCATGTGCTTCATCAACATCGTCAACACAGAATACTACCCCTACCAGGCCTTCCCCACGCTTTTTGATAATCTGCTCTATGTAACTGTTGCATCCGGGCAGCGGTGCACAAAGCTCTATCCCGGCATCCCAGCTCATGGCTACCCTGACCCCATAGGACTCTGCCCCGGCACTCGCGTCGTGAAAAGTAGCTCCAAGAAGTCTCGAATAGAGATCTATCGCCTTATCGATATCCTTTACAGCTATCACTACCCTATTGACACCCTTTGGTTTCATATCCCACTCCTTTGACAAGAGCTTCCTTGAATCCCCCCTTCAAAGCAACGAAGGACAGAACAAGTTTGCCGTTGAATGACCTAGTTATGTCAACTTTATGCTAGCATATCGACCAGCGTCGCCGGATCTCCTCAGCTTCACTGATCATATTATCGATGAGTTCCCGTACAGTGACCACCTTATCAATAACCGCCACAGCCAGTGACCCTGGAAGGCTCCGCAGCACCTCCTCCTCCAAGTTCTCCTCAGTTATATCAGGCATGTCCGGAGAATCATTCAGCATGACCCTCTCCAGATTTGCCAGCCACTTGTCTGTAGGCACAGAACCTTTTTGACTCATCACCTTAGCCAATTCCTCAGGCTTCGGAGGAGCGAGGCAGCGTTCCCGGTACTTTGGCTCAGTGGGGTCAGCTTCTGCCATGGACTGCTTGTGGCGCTCAGAAATGGGGCATTCCTTGGTCGCCATGAAGGCAGTTCCCAGATAGACTGCCTCTGCCCCCATTGCCAAAGCAGCCATGAGGCCCCGGCCATCAGCAATGCCACCGGCAGCTATTACCGGTATCTTCAATTGCCTCACTGCCCAGGTAATCGATATCAGGGTAGGGAGTTGAAGTGTGCTTTTGAAGCCCGCGCCTTCCAGCCCAACTATTATCACCGCATCAGCCCCCTGTTGCTCCACTGCCAGGGCATGCTTCATCGTAGCCACCTTATGAATCCACTTTATCCCGGCAGCCTGCAGCCGTTTCCCGTGGTTATCCGCGCGATAGGTGGCAGTCTCCACCACCGGCACCCTCTCTTCAATGATCACCTCTCGCATTTCATCAACATTGGGGCATCCCATCAATGTCAGGTTCACCCCAAACGGCTTGCCGGTAAGAGATTTGGCCCGTCGTATGTCCTGACGCAGCCCCTCCGGCGTGCGCAGGGCCGTAGCAGTGATCATCCCCAGCCCACCCGCTTCAGATACCGGAACAGCCAGAGCCGATGTGCCAAAGCTCCCAAAAGCACCCTGAATGATAGGGTACTTTATCCCCAGCATCTTGGTTACTCTTGTCTCCCACATACAGGTTGACCACCTTTACTCAATTTATCCCGGGGTATCACCCAGTCTGCTGTTACCACTCCTAAGGAAGAAGCCAGGCGCTAACAGGACTAAGGCTCATCTCTTTCTGACCAGCTTCTTGACCGAATCTCCAATCCCATCAAGGTTGAGCTCAAACATGGGGAAGATCTTCCCGATCATGGCCACGGTGGGATGATTCCAGTATCTTGGCTCCTCCGGATTCAGCCAGACACAATGCGTGAAGTGATCGGCCATTCGCTTCAGCCACACTACTCCCGGAGTTTCATTGCGCTGGTAATAGTATATGGCTCCGTATCTTTCCGTCAGCTCCGTAATCCCCATCCTGGCATCTCCCACCAGTATCACCTTGTAGTCCGGCTCCAGCGTGCGCAGAAGTTGTTCGGTACTCACTTCCTCCTGCTTTTCCATATCACGATAGACGTTCTCATACACACAATTGTGGAAGTAGTAGTATTGGAAATCCTTGAAGTGCGAACTGGAATGCGCTGCAGAGAAGAGCAGGCTGCATACTTCAGCAAATGGTTCCATGGAGCCCCCAACATCCATCAACAGAAGCAGTTTTACTGCATTCTTTCTGCTCCGCATCCAGCGCAGTTCCACCTCCCCGGCATTCTTGGCAGTAGCATCGATCGTCTCTTCCAGGTCCAGTTCATCCTCGAGACCAATACGACTCAACTGCCTCACCCGCCTCAAGGCCATCTTTACCTGACGTACATCCAGGGTCAGATCACTGCGGTAGTTCCTGAACCTTCTCTCCTGCGCAATCTTAATGGCTCCCCTGCCCCTCGACTGCCCCCCAACCCTGATGCCAGCAGGGTGAGAGCCTGAGTGTCCGAATGGGCTGGTGCCCCCTCTGCCGATCCAGTAATTGCCTCCATCATGCTGCTCTGTCTGTTCAGCCAGCCTCTTCTCAAACTCTCGAAGCAGTTCATCCATATCCATCATGTCGAACAAAGCCCGCTCTTCCTCTGTAAGGCTGTCTCTATTGATCGGGTCTTTGAGCCACTCCAGGATTTTGTCTGAGATATCGGCGGGGGCTTCTATTCCTTTGAAATACTCCTGAAAAGCAACATCATACTGATCGAAGTATGTCTCGCTCTTTACCAGTATGGCCCTAGCCAGGTAGTAGAAGTCGTCCAGGTTAGAAATAAGACCCTGCGATAGTGCCTCCATCAGGGTCATCCACTCAGTAATTGAAACAGGAACCTTTCTCTTTCTAAGGAGGTAAAAGAAGTCGGTAAACATGGGTGCTCTTGATGATGCCTAATGGAGCATCCGATAGACGTCGACCTTGCGGCTGGCAGGTTCCTTGTTCATATACCGTGTCATAAAATAGTCGTAGTCGGTTTCCTTCTTCAGCAGTGTACCAACAAAGGGCACCTCCTTGGCCACCCGGTCATGAGGTATGCCTCCAGCAATAAGGCAGTGGAGCCAGTCCAACAGCTCAGATGTCGATGGCTTTTTTCTAAGGTCATCAATATTCCTCATCAGATAGAAGGTCTTTAAGGCTTCCCGAAGAAGCCCATCCTTAACCTCGGGGAAATGCACCCGGACTATCTCTTCCATCAGCGTTGTATCCGGAAACTCAATATAGTGGAAGACGCAGCGCCTCAAGAAAGCATCAGGAAGCTCTTTCTCGGCGTTGCTGGTTATAATCACAATGGGCCGATGTACTGCTTTGATTGTTTCATTCGTCTCGGGAATATAGAAGGTCATCTAATCCAGCTCATTCAAAAGGTCATTGGGAAACTCCAGGTCCGCCTTGTCTACCTCATCGATAAGAAGGACTTCCTGGTCCGGAGATACAAAGGCCAGCCCCAGTTTGCCCAGCTTTATGTATTGCTTGATATCCGAAACATTCTTGTCACCAAATCGGCTGTCGTTGAGCCGCTGAACAGTGTCATAAACATATAGTCCTTCTTGAGCCTTAGTGGTTGACTTGATATTCCAGACCATCAACCTCTTGCCCAGCCCCTTGGCGATACTATGAGCCAGCATGGTTTTGCCCGTGCCTGGCTCACCCCTCACCAACAGGGGTTTCTTCAGAACTATGGATACATTAACTGCGTTTCTCAGCGCATCATCAGTAACATAATCCGCGCTTCCCTTGAACTTATCAAAGTCGCTATTCGCCAATCTTAGCCTCCGACAAATATTTTATGCTGCATTCGAGCTTTGAGAATATTATAGCATCGTATGAAGGCCACTCACTAATCAGTTGATCAGCGAGAACACCCTCGCCTCACTGTCTAACCAACATCACGGCGCCAGCTTGCCTTTGCCAGCAGGCCAATTTGTTCCACAGCTCCACGGCTGTTATGATATCTCAAAGCCTTCGTCATACTATGCCTATTGAACTATCACGTTTGAAGAAGAATAGATGGCTGCGACTGGCCATCTTATTTATCATCCTCATCGCCATCAGCATCGGCCTGGCTTTCCTCTTTAACTACCTTCTATCTCCTCTCAAAACAAGGCTACAGGATTTTGCCTGGATGGCCTACCTCATCGTATTCGGAACTAATCTGCTATCCAATTTGACCGTAGTAGCTCCTGTGTCGATAGGCGCATCAATAATGGTCACTGCGGCCGGGTTCTATAATCCCGTATTGATAGCTCTAGTCGCTGCCATTGGTGGAACACTGGGAGAGCTTGGCGGCTACTATGCCGGTTCCCTGGGGAAGAATGCGGTCTTCAATGATTATCCTGAAGCATATGGCAGGGTTTCAGGCTGGGTAAATCGGTATGGATTATGGGCCATCGCTGTCATTGCCTTTCAGCCTGTGATTCCATTTGACATGGCCGGCCTAGTTGCAGGTGCTTCAAAAATGCCTGCCCCAAAATTCCTGCTGGCCTGCTTCATCGGCAAATTCCCTAAATACATCCTTCTTTGTTACTTCTTCGAAGTACTGCAACACCACCTGCCCTTTCTATCTCGATGAACAGTGCTCATCATCTCTCTTTAACTTCTCAAACGAATTACCCAAAAACATTGACATGCACTATAATATCGCTTGTTTTATTCAATAGAGAGTAGAGAGTCCCTGCATTCAGACTCTAAAGTATCGCCACGCAGAAAACGATGGGAGACAGAAAGCCTATCCATCAGAGACACTCCCACAAGTACCCATGCTTGCATCTTTTCGGCCCGACTGCACCACAGCACGGTAGGAACAAAGAATAGACAACGGCACCTGCCAAACTAATCAGACTGCCCCGGATAGCCAGGGCCATTCAAAGAGAAGATGGCTCTGGCTTCTTGGAGCCGGGCTGCTCCTTGTCGGAATAGTGGCGTCGGCGGTATTGCTTCGAAATAAGATCGCAGAGTTTCAGCACTACGGCTATCTCGGCGTTTTCCTTATCAGCATACTGGCTTCCGCCACTGTCGTTGCCTTCATCCCCAGTGTTCCGGTGGTATTTGCGCTGGGCGGGGTATTGAACCCGTTCTTCGTCGGTCTCGCCGCTGGAGCTGGTGAAGCCCTTGGGGAATTCACCGGCTATATTGCCGGACGCACCGGGCATGCCTTCTTCCTCAAAAGCAGATCCATGACTGCCGACGGCAAAAAGGGGATTTACCCCCGACTCCAGAGGTGGGTACACACTCGAGGCTCCCTGGCACTTTTCATTTCCGCGGCGGTATTCAACCCTTTCTTCAGCATCATAGGCGCTACCGCAGGAGCCATGCGTTTCCCGCCCTGGAAGTTCTTCCTCGTCGTCTGGGCCGGCAAAACGGTGAAGTGGACAGTCGTAGCTCTGGTGGGGTGGGGAACCCTGGCCTTCATCCTTCATTGGTTTGGCATAAACCTTTAGACTTGTTATAATTTTTTAATTGATTGATCAAAACGGTCGACAGCAAAGAAGGGAGGCATCGCGAATAGATGTTATGTTAGAGAGACGAGAAAGGTTGATTAACCTATGCAAATGCAGATTCTTATCACAGGAGGGAGGGCTCTAGACTAAATGCACATTACGCTGTTTGAGGGTTTCACGGCCGACACGGTTACCGGATTCGAAAAGGGGGCCATGATCGCCGTTCTGGTGGTCGCTGTACTGGGCCTCCTCTATGCTTGGATGCTCACCCGCCAGATCATGAGCAAGTCGGTGGGCAACGAGAAGATGCAGAAGATCGCCAAGGCCATACGCGACGGCGGCAATGCCTATCTTAAGCGGCAGTTCAAAACCATACTTCTGTTGATTGTGGTACTGGCAGCCTTCATCTTCGTCACTGGTTACTTTGGCTATAGGCCACCGAAGCCAGAAGGTGAGGTCCCCAACCCCGACTGGTTGATTGGGCTTGGCCGCGCTCTTGGCTTTCTCCTGGGCGCCGGCTTCTCTGCCACCGTAGGGTACGTTGGCATGAACATGGCCATGCAGGGCAACATCCGTGTGGCTGAGGCTTCACGCCACAGCTTCGTCGACGCCTTGAAGATAGCCTACCGTACCGGCACCATCACCGGAATGCTCACCGACGGACTGGGACTCCTCGGTGGCACCCTCATCTTTATCATCTTCTTCAAGGATGCTCCCCTGGTGCTCCTCGGCTTCGGCTTCGGTGGCACGCTGATCGCCCTCTTCATGAGGGTGGGCGGCGGTATCTACACCAAGGCGGCCGACGTGGGTGCCGACCTGGTGGGCAAAGTGGAAAAGGACATCCCTGAGGACGACCCGCGCAATGCGGCCGTCATCGCCGACCTCGTCGGCGACAACGTGGGTGACTGCGCAGGAATGGCCGCAGACATCTTCGAGTCCTATGAAGTCACCATAGTATCCGCCCTGATCCTCGGCCTCTTCCTCACTGAGGCCACCGGGGGGCAACTCATGTGGATCCTCTTCCCATTGCTCGTTCGTGCTGCTGGCGTCTTCTCCTCCATCATCAGCACCTACACGGTGGGAAGCTCCAAGAGCGAAACAGACGCCATGAAGGCCATACACCGGGGCTACAACCTGGCAGCGCTCATGTCCATCGCCTCATTCGGTATCTTTGGCTGGTTTTACTGCCATGACTTGCGCTTCTTTTGGGCTACGAGTGTAGGTGTAGTCCTGGCAGTAGCCATTAACCAAATAACCGACTACTATACCGGCGCGACCAGAGGACCGGTAAAAGAGATCGCGAAGTCCACCAAAACGGGGCCCGCAACCACTATCCTCAGCGGTCTGGGCATAGGGTTGGAGAGCTCTGTCGGGGCCATCCTTATCATCGCCGGGTCAATTGCGGCTTCGGCACTGATATGGCAGAATGGATTGCCGGCTGTCCATAGCGATCTGTTCAGCGCAGACGAAATTAAACTGCTGTGCATCTTCTACGGTGTGGCTCTCTGCGGTATCGGCCAGCTCACCCTGACTGGGAACAACATCTCCATGGATGCCTTTGGCCCCGTGGCAGACAACGCCAACGGCATCGCTGAGATGGCCGGCCTGGAGCCCAAGGCCCGGAAGACCCTGGCAGACCTCGACGCTGTAGGCAATACCACCAAGGCTATCACCAAGGGCATTGCCATCGCTTCGGCCGTACTGGCCGCGGTAGCGTTGTTTGCCTCCTTCAAATTCGAATACAATGTCCCGGTAGTCGACCTGATCCAGTGGAAGGTCTTTGTCGCCTTCCTCATCGGCGGTGCCATACCCTTCCTGTTCAGTTCGCTCCTTATTAACGCTGTGGGAAGAGCTGCCTACTGCGTGGTGAACGAAGTGCGGTGGCAATTCGCCAACATCAAGGGCATCTGGGAAGGTACCACCGATCCTGACTATAGCAAAGTGGTGACCATCGTTACAGGGGCAGCTCAGAAGGAACTTCTCACTCCTGCCCTTCTGGCTATCATCTCGCCGATTGTGATCGGCTTCGTCTTCGGTCTGGAGGCGCTGGCTGGCTTCCTCGCTGGCGTGATCGTGGTGGGACAGCTAATGGCTGTCTTCCAGTCGAACGCCGGCGGTGCCTGGGACAATGCCAAGAAGGTCATTGAGGATGAGCCGCGCGACCTGGCCAAGAACACCGGCAAGGGATCGGATCGCCACAAGGCCAGCGTAGTGGGCGACACCATAGGTGACCCTCTCAAGGACACCTCCGGCCCGGCGCTCAACCCGCTGATCAAGGTCATCAACCTGGTGTCGGTTATTGCTGCCACCATGATGTTGACCAAGGCCGGGCTACCGCGCGACAACTGGGCACTCTCAGTGACAGTAGGCGTCATCGGCATCCTGATCATCGTCGCGGCCCTCTACTACTCCAAGACTCAGAAAACTCTCGGGCGCGATGATGCCGGCGAGGGCGCAGAAGCCAAGGCAAACAGCCCTGCGGCTGCTGCTGCCCCCCCCGAGGCAAAGCATCCCGCACCAAAGGAATCAAAGGAGCCAAAGGAACAGAGAAAGCAAAAGAAATAGGTAATCTCTGAACAAGAGTTGAGGGGCGGATATCGTGCCGGTATCCGTCCCTCATTCATTTCTAAACGACTACCGCTTTCGGAGCGGCCTGGTGGGCGCTTCAATCACCTCTGCCTGACACAAAACCCGCTCCCGGATTTTGCGACTAAGCTCAAGATTATGGCCCTGCTCAACCTGCCCCGGTACTACTGGCCACGCGGCGGCTGCGCAGTTGTCCACACCCCGCTTCTATATCCACCCCCCTGGACAACCTCAGGGTGTTGGAGAGACCAGCAGTGGTCAACTCCTTTTGAAAGGCAATCACCCGCTCGATTGGAGACGGCTTGAATTTCTTGTTCGCAGTGGCATTGCCCACTATGAGATTCACATGGCAATCAAAGTCTCCCAGCAACCTGGCCAAGCCATGCGCCTGGTCCGGCGAATCGTTTATTCGCTCAAAAAGGGCGTACTCAAAAGTGGGGCGCCGCCCTGTCTTCTGAAGATATTCCCTGCACGCAGGGATCAGTTCGCCCAGCGGATACCTGCGATTAATGGGAACAAGCTTATCTCTGACCTCGTCACTCGCAGCATGTAGAGAAACCGCCAATTCCACATGAATCTGCTCACTGGCAAGTCGCCGGATCTGGGGCACCAGCCCTACCGTTGACAGGGTCATCTGCCTGACACCAAGACCAAAGCCCCGCTTGGAGTTCAGGATACTGATGCAACGCCACACCTCCTCATAGTTGGCCAGAGGTTCCCCCATACCCATAAACACCACATTAGTTAATAAGCGCCTGGTTGAGGATCGCGGACTCGCTGCCTCCAGAGACCCAGCCCCCTCCATCCTCACAAAGTAGAGGATCTGCTCAACGATCTCACCGGCATTGAGATTGCGCTCCAATCCCTGCTGGCCTGTGGCACAAAACGGACACCCGATGGGGCATCCCACCTGAGTGGAAACACAAACCGTGCGTCTCTCGCGACTTGATCCAGTCTTGGCATAAAGCATGAAGCTGGACTCAATAGTCCTGCCGTCTTCCAGACGGAAGAGCACCTTCCTTGTCTGCCCATCATCAGAGAACTTCTCGTCCATAGGGCTTAGTGTAAACAAAGAAAAAAGTGAAGCCAGCTTAAGGCGAAAGGGCTGAGGCAGATCTGTCATTTCCTCGAAAGAGGTGACCATATCCCTGTAGATCCACCGCAGAATCTGATCAGCCCTGTAAGCAGGCTCACCCGTGGAGCAGACTATCTCCCTCAGTTGCGAATCCGACAAGCCCAGGATTCCCTGCTTCATCTCATGTGCTCCTCAACAACCTGCTTCGACGCAATTGGGGCTGGTTCTTCCTCCGAATACGATCCCCTCAAGACCCTCATTATATCAGCTTCGCCCGAACGTACTGAATCAGACCTTCTCCCAATATCTTGAATCATTTGTTTGAGAACCAGGTTCGACATAAGAATGGCTATGCACTTTGGCAAAGGGTTTCAACTGAAGGAGCACCAGATACTCAGCTTTGACAGAGAATTTCATTTTGGGATATCATAGAAATCAGTCTTTGAAGGAGGATGTATGACAATCGACCAAAGAAAATTCGCCAGCAGTTTGGATGAGGTGAAAACCTACATCGGCAAGAAGAGAGAAGAGTCGATGGAGATCGACGGCACGGTTATCCGGGCATACTGCGAGTGCATCGGAGACCCGAATCCCATGTGGAAGCAGACTGCTCCCCCCGGCCTGGTCACCACGGCGATGATCAGCAGTGGCGCCATGTTGATCGGCGTGCCATTGCCCTACAAGCGAAGCGTGGCTGGCGGAGCAGACTGGGAGTTCTTTAGACCCATTAAGAAAGGTGACAAGATCTCCACCAGTCACGAGTTTACGGAGTTGCAGGACAAGTCCGGCGACAAAGGCCCCAGAGCCCTGATGGTATACAAATCAACCCACAAGAACCAGAAGGGCGAAGTGGTCGCCATAAGTACCAATACCATAATGAGCTACTAAACGAAAGAAAAGGGAGGTCAACGATATGGCACAGATTTACTACGAAGACGTCAAAGAAGGCAGTGATATTCCTACCCTGGAGAAGACACCTACAACACGAACCCTGGTTATGTGGGCCGGAGCTTCCGGAGACTTTTTTGAACTCCACTACGAGAAAGAGTTCGCCAAAACTATGGGATTCCCCAATGTTCTGGTTCACGGCAGACTCGAAGCTGCCTACTTGACACAACTCTTGACCGATTGGATCGGCGAGAAGGGCGAACTCAAGAAGATGACCGTTCAGTACCGAGGCAACGCCTTCCCCGGTGATAAACTGCTCTGCAAGGGTAAGGTCACCAAAAAGTATGTCAAGGATGGCCAGAACCTTGTGGAACTAGAGATCTCGGTAGAGAATCCTGCCGGACAAAAGATTACCCCAGGCACAGCCGTGGTTGCCCTCCCCGCCAAGAAATAGAATCTCAGGAAAAGGACCAAAGGTTTTGGGGGAAAGACTAAAAGGAAAGAACGCTTTAGTCACTGGTGCTGGCAGGGGAATAGGCAAAGCTATAGCCTTGGCGCTAGCCGAGGAAGGGGCTAATGTCCTGGTCTGCGACCTCGGTGTGGCTATGGATGGGACAGGAGCTGACAAATCCCCTGCCGACAGCACGGTAGAGGAATGCCGTAAGCTGGGGGTAAGAGCGGCCGCCCATTATGGGGATGTTTCTAACTTCAAGTCCGCTGAGGAAATGGTTCAGGCCTGCGTCAGCAACTTCGGCAGGATAGACATTTTATGTAACATAGCCGGCATACTTAGACCCAAAATGATCTTTAACATGCTGGAGGAAGACTGGGACAAGGTGCAGGCTGTCCACCTCAAGGGAACCTGGAATCTCTGCAGACATGCTTGCGCCTTGATGAGGCAACAAAAGTACGGGCGGATAGTAAACTGTACCTCCGAAGCATATGCTGGAACCGTCGGCCATACCAACTACGGTGCCGCTAAGGGAGGCATCGTCAGCCTGACCTACGCCGTCGCCCGGGAGATGGGACAATACGGAGTGACCTGCAACGCCTTCGCCCCCCGAGCGCGGACAAGAATGAGTGTCGGTGATACTCAGGATCAAGGCCTTCAGAAAAGAATCGAGGCCGGGCTCATCTCGGAGGATCGCCTCCAGGGCATGGAGGAGACCAGAAGGGAAGGCGCTGACCCCGAGTATTTTGCCCCTTTCATAGCCTATTTAGCCAGCGATGCTGCTGCCAATATAAATGGTTGCATCTTTGTCGTTTCCAGAGCCACCATCGGTATCTGGAACCATCCACAGATAGCCAGAAAATTCACCAGGGACTGGGATACGGCGGACAAATGGAGCCTTGATGAACTGGAGAAACTGGTACCCCAGCAATTGCTGGTTGATTATGTTAACCCAGCCCCAACAAGAAAACAGTGAATTCACTTCGTCAGTCGAGAGGGCGGGCTCACCCCTCCTGAGAAGTAAGAGAATTGGTCTTGGTGAGAAACAAGCGCCCTCGAACGAAGAAATTTCGGACTAAGGAGGACTAATTATGGGTGATAAGCTGAAGGGAAGGAACGCAGTTGTCACTGGTGCCGGTAGAGGAATCGGCAAGGCAGTAGCCATGGCGCTGGCTGAGGAAGGTGCCAATGTCGTGGTCTGTGACCTCGGAGTAGCCGTGGATGGGACAGGAACTGACCAGAATCCCGCGAATGAAACGGTGCAGGAATGCAAGAAGTTCGGCGTGAAGGCCATAGCACAATATGGCGACGTATCCAGCTTCAAGGACGCCGAGGCAGCTATCAAAGCCTGCGTGGATAACTTCGGCAGGATAGACATCCTGTGCAATATCGCTGGAATCGACAAGCCCAAAATGATCTGGAACATGACCGAACAGGAATGGGACCAGGTTGTCGGTGTCCACCTCAAGGGAACGTTCAATTTTATCAGGCACGCTGCTCCCCTCATGAGGGATCAGAAATACGGGAGAATCATAAACTGCGTATCCGAGGCATTTATAGGCGGCCCGAGCCACCTGAACTACGCCGCAGCTAAGGGAGGCATTGCCACCTTGACCTACGGTGGAGCCCGCGAGTTGGGCAGATCAGGTGTGACTGTCAACTCAATCTGTCCTCGAGCATGGACCAGGATGACCGCCGACGATAAAGTGATCGAAGGCATTAAGAAAAGAATCGCTGCCGGGCTGATGCCAGCGGACCAGCTTGACAAGATGATGAATGAGCTGGCTGATCCTTCATACTTTGCCACCTTCGTCGCCTACCTGGCCAGCGATGCCGCCGCCAACGTGAACGGCCAGATATTCTTCGTCTCTGGAATTGAGCTGGGGCACTGGAGCCAGCCACAAATAACAACCAAGGTAAGCAGGGACTGGAAGAAGGAAGGCAAGTGGCGGTTCGAAGAGATAGAGAAGCTTGTACCCCAGAAACTGCTGGTTGGTTATGTCAACCCGGCTCCACCACAACCAGAGGATAAAGAGAAGAAAAAATAGCAGTCATCGATCGAGAAGGAGGATTCAACTATGGCTGATAGACTAAAGGGTAAGAATGCAGTTGTAACCGGCGCCGGCAGCGGCATCGGAAAGGCGGTATCCCTAGCATTGGCCAAGGAGGGCGCCAACATAGTGGCGTGCGACTTGGGCGGCGCAATCGACGGCAAGGGCGCCAGCACGTCCCCGGCCGACCAGACCGCCAATGAGTGCAAGCAGCTCGGTGTCCAGGCAATTCCCCAGTACGGCAGCGTGGCGGACTTCAAGGCCGCCGAAGCCATGATCAAGGCCTGCGTCACTACCTTTGGCAGGATTGACATCCTGGTCAATGTTGCCGGCATTGACAGGGCCAAGATGCTCTGGAACCTGTCCGAAGAGGACTGGGATGTGGTGATATCTGTCCATCTTAAAGGGACCTTCAACATGATCCGGCATGCGGCTCCATTGATGAGAGAGCAGAAATATGGCCGGATAGTGAACACCATTTCCGAAGCCTTTGTGGGAACGGTCGGCCACTGCAACTATGGCGCGGCCAAGGGCGGCATCGCCAGCCTGACCTATGCCGCCGCCTGGGAGCTCGGCAAGTACGGCGTGACCTGCAACGCCATCTGCCCTAGAGCCGCTACCAGAATGACGATGGGACCAGATGTACTGGCGGGCTATAAGAAGAGAGTCGAGTCCGGTCTCTGGACCAAAGAGCGATACGACGAAGTGACCCATGTGGCCACGGCTGACTATCTGGCCGCCATCCCAACATACCTGGCCAGCGAAGCCGCCGGCCATGTCAACGGGTGTATTTTCGGCAGTGCCGGGGCTTTCTTCTCCTACTGGGCACCTGCAAAGGAGAGTGCCATATACAACAGAGACTGGGACAACTACGGGCCTTGGACAGTGGGCGAGGTCGAGAAGTGCATGCCCAACCTGCTGAAGGGCTACGTCAACCCGGCTCCACCAGAGAAAGAAGACAAGAAGAAGTAATCAGCCCACTATAGTTCTTGGGCTCTTGGATCTAAGCGCTAGTTTCGAACGGGCCAATCTGACAGATTGGCCCGTTCCGGTTTTCTTGATTCATGGGTCGAATTAGAAACCGTCGCGAAGTACATTGAAGGATCCAGTCCACATAGGGACTAGACGGGACTATCCAAACCACCAGCCGAGTCTCTATCAGCAGAAGCTTTCGGTTTCTTCATCTCCATAAGAATAAAATCATATCCTGACCTGGCTACACATCCACAGGGGACAAATCCGCATTTCTGAAAGCATTTCTGCGCCCTGCTGTTTCTCACCAGGGTATGGAGGTACATCCTCTTCAAGCCTTCTTTCTCAAAAACATAGTTCACCAGAGCAGTTGCTGCATCGGTACCATACCCTGCATTCCAATATGCTGTGTCTCCGATAATGATACCCAGTTCAGCTTCGCCTTTGTCTCGGTCAATATTATAGTAGCTGCAATTGCCAATATGTTTGCCTTCAAGCGTCTCAATAGCGTAGGTATACCCCCTCCCATCATTATGGTTCAACTCTTCAGCATAGCTGAGCAAGTACATCGAGAAGGGTAGATCCAGGGGTAAAGTAGCATCAAGCCCAGCCAGATCAGGGTCACTCTTCCACGCATAATCGTTCCAGGAGTCCTCCAACCTTTTCTCACGAAGTATTACTTTGCCGCCCTTTATCATCCTACGTCATCCCTTACTTCCCACAGCCAGGTCGGAACAGAAAACCGCTGGGGCAAGAACTGCTCCAACCCACCTCGCCTCCCTCCCGACTGCAACGTTCTCACCCAGCGCCTTATAAATATTACCTGAAACAACCGTATCCTTCACACGGCCTACTATTTCTCCCCTCTCCACCTTATATCCCAGGAGAACATTGCCGCTAAAATCGCCCGCAACGACATTGGTCTGCGTAGCACCCATGAGCTGCTCTACTACCAGCCCCTCCTTCACATCTCGAACCATGTCTTCAAAACTGACATCCCCCGTCTCAAGAACCAGGCTGCTTATCGAGGGAGCAGGTAATCCGGCACCAACCCTGTCGCCACTTCCTGTGCTCTCAACACCAGCTAAGCCAGCGGTCTGCAAATCATACAAAAAACTCTTCACTACACCACCATCAATAAGAGGCATGCGGCGGCTGGTTACCCCTTCATCGTCACACGGACGACTTCTGGGACGATAAGCCAGCGTAGCATCATCCCACAAAGACAGCTTCTCATCGAAAACCTTCTTCCCCTTCTTGCCCACTAATGGCGAGACTCCCTGCAGAACCACCCGCCCGTTGAAAGCTACGGTCAAGGGAGCAATCATGGCACTGACTACCCCATGCGGAGTGAAGATTACAGGCAGGTGTCCGGTTGATACCGCAGCCCGCCTCTTGGCCAGCTCCAGCTGGTTCACCACTGAACGGGCCACCTTCTCCATGTCTTTGACCGGATGACAGGAGCTCTCACTATCGCCAACAAACAGCATATCAGTATCCCTGATCAGGTTGCCCTCCAGTCCTACGCCAAAGAAGCTTCGCCTGAAAGCCGCTTCTCCCTCCCGGGAATTCAGGATACACACCGAAACCGTGCCTTTGCCCAGGCTTGCATCACACAGTAGATCCGGAGTATGCCCGCGCACCTGGGATATGAGCGCTTCACCCAGTTCAACCATTTCCTCTATATCGAACGTTTCTGTCTCAGGGTCATACATCGCTATCTGAGGATAGATCTGCCTGGATGGCAGCTCAAATCTGGCCATCGTACCAAATTGAGCCACCTCTACCGCCCGATTGACCAGTGAGACAATGTCATCAAGTGCAGTGGCAGTAGAAAATCCGATCCTCCCCTCTTTCACAATACGAAGCGCAACCAGCATACCCTGGTTCGTCTGTAACTGCTTCAGACGATTTGCCTCAAAGATAACAGGGGTCTCATCGAAGGTGCTCAGGAAAACCTCTGCCTCTTGGGCGCTTTTCTTTGCCAGTGAAAGAATCTCTTCAAGTCGAAGCTTTGAAAAATCGTTCATTCTTGTTGACTACTCTCAATCTCAATAAAAAAATTTTAACAACCCCACCATCACGCCCCACCTATCAGACAATGCTGAATCCGAATGTGAGGGCTGCCATTGGACACCGGCAACGGACTTTGCCCTCCCTTCCCACAACCCCCACCCTGGTTCATCTGCAGGTCATTGCCAATGGCATCTATGTTTTGGAGAGTGGTGAATATGTTGCCGGTGAGTACTACAGAGCGCAGCAGTTCCGCCACCCTACCCTGCCGGATAAAGTATGCTTCGCCAGCCGAGAATGTAAACATCTCCATACTGGTGGTCCCGCCGTACCAGTTCTTAACGTATATTCCTTCTTTAATGTCACCGATTATCTCACCAAATGAGAGCTTCTGCGGCTCAATAAAAGTATTCGTCATGCGCACAATAGGAGGATAATGATAGTCTATTGCCCTGGCATTTCCTGTGGTTGGTTCTTCCATCTTGGCCGCTGTTTCACGGGAGTGAAGCCTCCCTACCAGCACCCCTTCCTTGATCAGATAGGTTCTGGATGCAGGCACGCCTTCGTCATCATACTTATAGCTCCCCCTCAAGCCGGGAACAGCAGCACCATCGACAATATTGAGATGCTCCCCACCGAACCTCCGTCCCAGCACCATGATCTCTCTCATCCGCTCATTCTCATAGGTAAAGTCTGCCTCAGACAAATGCCCAAACGCCTCGTGGGTGAACACACCAGCCAGAATGGGATCGAGAACCACACAGTACTCTCCGCTCTGCACTTGAGGGGCAGAGAGAAGTTCCACCGCTCGATGTGCTATCTCTCTCACCTGCTCATGCAGCCCCTCGACTTGGGTAAAATCACCCCTGCTTCCTACGCTCAGACCTGCCTGCTGTATGTCACCCCCTTCCCGTGCCATTGCACTAACGCGAAGGGAGAGATCGCTGTTCTTCTGCTCGATGTAACTTCCTTCCGAATTGGCAAATATGGCTTTCCTCAGTCTGTCCCTGTAGCCCACCACCGAGGTCTCCACCTTCGGAGTACTCAGGATAATCTCATTGTATTCGTCAGCCAGACGCTTCTTTTCAACCAGAGGGATAGCAGTGCAGTCCCTTTCCGCTGCCTCTTCCAGGGAATCCACCACCGGAGCCACTGAAGCAAACCTAGTAACGCCTTTCCCCACCAATCTCGCCTGTTTCACAGCCAGCTTCACCTTCTCCCGCAAGCTGCCTTGATCATTGAAGCTGACAAAACCCCATCCCCCTTTGACCAATGCCCTTACATTGCCCCCGGAACTGGTGGGCTGACTGACCTCCTCCAGCTCCTTTCCACGATACCGTATACTGGTCGCCTTGTTCTCCTCAAAACGCACCTCAATATACTCGGCATCATGCCCCTTCAAGGCTTCTTCAATTTGATCTCTCTTCAATTGGGACCTCCAGCCTCTCGGAAAGCTCTGTGAAAATCCTGCTGCTGTAAGCGATTCAGTGGGGACATCGAGAGGAACTTCCTCAATCAATTTATAAAGCATAGTCAATTTTCAAGAGAAAAGCCACTTTTTCTTTGGCAATTCAAACGTGTGCTATAATCCTCTGGAAACAATTTCGATAATACAAAGAGGGAACCCGTATGGAAAAGGATGATAAGGCCAAACTCAGAGTACTATTGGACCATTGCGATATAAAGCAAGCCGCACAGCAGACAAACAAGGCCAATGAATTCCTGCTCGCAGCCTTGAAAAGGCTAAAGGAGAAATAAATGTGCCTGGGGAAAGCATATCTTGAGGGAGATGGGAAGAGGGAGCTCATCCTCGAATCGGTAGCACTGATCGAGATCAGGGATAAGATTTTGCACTTATCAACTTTGTTCGGTGAAGAAAAGGACATAACTGCCAGCATCAAGGAGATCGACTTCGAGAATTCGAGGGTCATACTTGAAAGAACCAACTGAACAGAACTAAGCAGATGAGCTGTTTTGAAAGCCTGAAAGAAAAAGGGTACCGCCTTACCCCGCAGCGCATGATGGTACTGGAAGCCCTTCATCAAGCTGAAGGGCATATTACCGCCCCGGAGATATATGGCCGCGTTCGGGCCAAGTATCCCTGGGTCAACAAATCCACCATCTATCGAACACTGGAACTGCTGAAGGAACTCGACCTGGTAACCGAGACCGAGCTTGGTGGAGACAAACTCTACTATCATCATGCTGACAAGGGCCACCATCACCACCTTGTCTGCCAGAAATGCGGGCGGACTATTGACCTGGACGAGAGTCTCCTCACCCCCCTGGAAGACACCCTGAGAAGAAAGTACCACTTTCAGGCCGACCTGAGACACCTCGCCATCCACGGTCACTGCCTCCGCTGCCAGAATTGACTCCTCTTTTTTTGTCTGCTATAATGCAACTAGTTGCAACTACATCTCAATGCAATTACCAGGACGCCAGAAAACTACTAATACTAAGGAGAAAAGCTGCACATACCCGATGGTTATCTGAGTCCGGCGACATGCGGGGTTATGTATGGTGCCACCGCGCCTTTCTGGTACGTAGCCACCAAGCGTGTCCGTCAGGTACTCACCGGGCGCACCGTCCCCGTGCTGGCTCTCTTCGCTGCTTTCATCTTCGTTCTAATGATGTTCAACATCCCCTTGCCGGGGGGCACCACCGGCCACGCGGTGGGTGGCACGCTTCTGGCAATCGTGTTGGGGCCTTGGGCAGCAGTGATCGGTATCTCGGTGGTGCTGGGAATCCAGGCGTTGTTTTTCGCCGATGGCGGCTTAATGACCTTTGGCGCCAATTGTTTTAACATGGCCATAGTCCTGCCTCTGGTGGGATACTTCATTTACAAGGTAATTTCAAGCAATTCAGAAGCTACCTCGACCCGCCGGCTGGTGGCGGCAGTCCTCGCAAGCTACATAGCCCTTGTTGTGGCTGCAGTCCTCACAGGAGTTGAGCTGGGGATTCAGCCCACCCTGTTCCACAACGCTGCCGGCGTTCCCCTCTATGCTCCTTACGCCTTGAATAAAGCTTTGCCGGCCATGTTAGGAGGACATCTTCTTATCGCAGGCCCTGTCGAGGCCCTAGTGACGGGTCTGGTGTTCGCTTATCTGCAGCGAATCCATTCCAGCCTCATCAAAGCGGACGTGCCGGGAAAGAAAGAGGGGAAAATCTGGCTCCTCTGGGGGGCTCTGGGCCTGGTGGGCATGGCAACCCCGGTGGGACTCCTTGCCTCGGGTACAGCCTGGGGTGAATGGGGGGTAGACGAACTGAAGGACCTGGGGCTGGGATTCATACCTGGCGGAATGCAGAGATTTGCTGGGTGGTGGCCGGCTCCGCTGCCGGACTACGGCTTTCCCAGGATGGGAGCAGTCATCGGCTATATCCTGTCCGCGTTCGTAGGTATTGCTCTAGTGGCTTTCTTGCTCTGGCTGCTTGGCCAGAGGCTCACTCGCAAAGGCAAAGACTCGCCCATAGAACAGCCGCCATTAGAAGGGGGCAGTCCGGGGGTGAAGAGCAAAGATTTTCTATCCAGGAACATCTCCAATATCACCCATCTCCTGGAATCCGTGATATCGGCCGAAGACCTGTGCCGCGCCCCGGGATTGCTTCAGGGACTGGATGCCCGCGTCAAGATAGTGACCTTCGTGCTTTTCATTGTCGTTGTAGGTCTGGCCCGGAGTCTGCCGATACTCGCCGCTGTATTTGTCCTTGTCCTGGCCTTCGCCTTGCTATCCCGGGTGCCGCTGGGGGTTTTCCTCAAGCGCATCCTGCTCTTTATCCCTATCTTTACCGCAGTGATTGCCATACCGGCCCTTTTTATTACCCCGGGAGCGCCTCTGGTAATCGCGGGCAGCAAGGTCATCATCACTGAGCAGGGAGCCCGCACCGCGGGTCTCCTAATCCTCAGGGTGACAGACTCCCTGTCTTTTGGGGTGCTCCTTATTCTCACCACACGCTGGACGAACATCCTGGCAGCACTACGCTGGTTTCGTGTGCCCTCGCTTTTCGTAGCCACCTTGGGTATGACATACCGCTACATCTTCCTCTTACTCCACACTGCCAACTCGATGTTCCTGGCCCGGCGAAGCCGCACCCTGGGTAGCCTACCTGGAGGAGAAAACCGGCGGTGGCTGGGTCAAGCGCTGGCTACAACCATGGCCAAGTCACATCACCTGAGCGAGGAGGTCTACCTCGCCATGCTTTCCCGAGGCTACCGGGACGAGGGGCTCGTACTGAATGACCTTAGCCTGAGGCGGCGGGACTTCTTGTGGGTCGCATTTGCCTTGGCCGTAGCGTCAGTCTTATTGTGGAGTAACAGGCTATGATGACACCAGGCGCAGGGCATATATTTGAGACAAGAAACCTGGGCTATGATTATCCCGGCAATATTGCGGCCTTGAGGCAACTAAACCTGACCATTGGCCCGGGGGAACTGGTGGCCCTTTTGGGGGCTAACGGCTCGGGCAAGAGCACTCTACTTAAACTCCTGGACGGACTGATCTTCCCTACGGGCGGACAGTTACTGGCTTTCGGGAAGCCCCTCTCCGAAAAGGCACTGAGAGACGGGCCTTTTGTTCTGGAATTCCGCCGCAGGGTGGGACTGGTATTTCAAGACCCGGATGTGCAGCTTTTTTCTCCCACCGTCTGGGATGAAGTTATCTTCGGTCCCCTTCAGTTGGGAATTCCAAAGGATGAAGTGGTATCCAGAGGTTCGGAGGCCTTGAAACTGCTGAATATCACCCATCTCCGGGAGCGGCCCCCTTATCGCCTCTCCGGCGGAGAGAAGAAGAAGGTAGCCCTGGCCTCAGTGCTTTCTCTACATCCCCGGGTTCTCCTCCTTGACGAGCCTACGACCGGCCTGGATCCGTGGAGCCAGGGGAATCTCATTGATTTTCTGATAGACTGGGCAGATGAAGGCAAGAGTCTGGTCTTCAGCACTCAAGACCTGGACACGGTGGAGGAACTTGCGACCCGCGTGATTGTCCTGGGGGCCGACCATGGCCTCGTGGCCGATGGGAAGCCGGAGGAGTTCCTTTCTAATCCTGATTTCCTCCTCCGGACTAACCTTGTCCATGAACACTCCCATAGGCACAAGGAACTTGTGCACCGTCACCAGCACCTGCACGATCACAGGCACTAATGACCATTACTCAAGCACTCAATATGGGCTCTTGATAACTCAGATCATCACCACACATAAGCTGGAGACTGTGAAGAAGCCCTGAGGGTGGCTTACTCAACCACACCTATCCACTCAGATTCCCACTGGAGGTGACTCGCCGCAGCTGACAGATATAACAAGCTCCTCAGCATAACCCTCCACTCCGATGACATCATGGCTCAAGATGGCGCGGTTGGGAGTCACTGTAGAAGGCCAAGTTAGGGTCCACGACGGTGGGCAGTACCGTACAATACACAGAACCTTTGAACTGGGTTTCAGTCTAGGAGCCTCCACAAGAGAATCGCACTGGGAATGTTTGGTCGTTGGGTCAGACAAGGCTATTGTGCAGACTGAGAGGCCATGGTACTTAGTTCAGGACACGCTTTCGGAAGCCCACTATCCCAGCCCAGAGCACCAGGGCACACAGTGCCAGGAGCACCGGGAAGATCACGTACAGGTGCATGTGTGGTGCTGTGGTCAATGCAGCACGGAAACCCTCGGTCACGTAGATCAGCGGATTAATGCACACCAGAGCCTGCAGCCAAGAGAAACCGGCGACCTTTACAGCCGACAGTGTCGTCCACTGGTAGTAGGTGCCTCCGAGGAACGTAATGGGCAGAACGATGAAGCCGAACATAATGCTGATGTTGCGCGGCTCGATGCGCGTGCCAAGTACCAGCCCCAGGCTGGACGTCATGATGCAGGCGAGCGGGATGAGGGGGATGAGAACCAGCCAGTGCACTGACAGATGAGGGTGGACTCCCTGCGCGTGGACAACCAGCGCGATAGGGAAAACGATGATCGCAGCGATCAGACACTGAATAGCTCCTGCCACTACCTTGCCAATAGCAACCAGGGACACAGGGAGGGGTGCGAGCACCCGGTCCTCGATCTCCTTGGTGTAGCCGAATTCGTTGGCGAGGGGCAGGGCCACCGCCTGGATTCCCTGGAACATGATCGATAGGCCCACTACACCGGCCACCAGCACCGTAGCGAAAGAGGATTCGCCAGTACTCTGGCTTCCGCCGATTCCCTGGCCGATCTGAGGGAAAACGTACAGAAAAACGAAGACCAACAGGAACGGCTGGATGATCGTGCGTGCGGCGAATATGCCAAAGTTCTTCTTCAGTACCGTGAGGTCGCGAAGCAGCAGGGCCTTGAAAGCAGCGAGGCTGGCAGCAGCCTCTGACCGGATGGGTTCGGTAGGGTGAAACGGTACGGCGTCTGCCATTACTCGCGCAGGTCCTTTCCGGTCAGGTTGATGAAGACGGTCTCGAGGGTGGGCTCAGCCACGGACAGGTCGGTTATGTTAAAACCTGCCTGCTCGGCAGCGGCAAACACCTTGGGCAGCACGCCGGCCGTGCCCTTCACGTGAAGTTGAACGGTGGTGTCCAGACGCTGGGTTTTGGTCGCGCCCTCGACCTTCTCCTGAAGGACCCTGCCGAGAGCCTCCAGATCACCGATGGCCGACACGGTCACGATGCTGTCCACACCAACCGACTCCTTGAGGGCCTTGGGGGTATCAATAACCAGGACGCGGCCGCGGTCCATGATGGCCAACCGATTGCAGAGCGAGTCAGCTTCCTCCATGTAATGGGTAGTCAAGAAGATAGTCTGACCCTCTGTGTGCAACTCGCCAAGGATCTCCCATAGTGCTATGCGGCTCTGAGGGTCGAGGCCCGCCGTAGGCTCGTCCAGGAAGAGTACCGACGGACGGTGCATGAGGGCCCGGGCCACCATTAGCCGTTTTGCCATGCCGCCTGACAAGGCCAGCACTGATGACTTGGCCCGGTTGGCAAGGCGGAAACGGACCAGCCACTGGTCGGCCGCTGCCCTGGCGGCCTTGGCACTCATCCCGAAAAACCGGCCGTGGTAGTAGAGGTTCTCCCACACAGTCAGGGCTCGATCCAGAGTGTTGGTCTGGGGTACAACACCTATCAACTGTTTGGCCAAGGCCGGATGAGCCACCACATCTATGCCGGCCACTATGGCCTTGCCAGCGGTCGGAATGACCAAGCTGCTGAGCATGCCAACAGTTGTCGTCTTGCCCGCGCCGTTGGGGCCGAGTAACCCGAAGATCTCCCCACGGCGCACCACCAAGTCGAGCCTATCCACGGCCAAGATGTCACCAGGGTAGCGCTTGGTCAACTGCTCACAGTGGATGACCCCGTCAACTGTAGCATGATCGCCGACCATCTTGGTGCTATCGGTCTGCATAGACAAGTACCTGCCTACTCTAATGTAACTCGAGGCGTCCCCATTCTACTCTGTAATCTCTGTGCGTAAGGGTCTATTGTCAACATTGTCTTCCGGCGCTTATCCACTCTAAATACCCATACTCCACTTGTCAAATTCACACTGTGCGGTGTCCAGGACATACTATTCAGTCCCTGAGGTACGGATATGAAGAAAAGCCGCAACTGGCTTGCCCTCCTTTCCCTGGTCCCGAATCTAACATTTCACCTGGACTAGTTTTCGGGGGGCGGGTCAGTTGAATCAAAGGAGAGGATGACAAGCCTGTTGGCCTTCGCCTTTCCTCAACGCGCAGTACGGTGCTGCGGTAGATCTCTCCTTGCTGAACCAGTTTGTAGCTGGAGCCTCAAATCTTCGTCCCACAACTCATGCAGAACTTGGCATTCTCGGACATCTGGAAGCCACAGTTGGAACAAGACTTCCACGTTGCGGTTCTTGCTTCCGGCTGAATAACAGCCATTTGAGCGTTCGATCCTGCCGTACTTGCCTGGGGGAGGTCATCTGTTCTATCCTTTTCCTTGCGGAAGTCATGGATACTCTTGCCGAGAGCGCCACCAATTTGACCAAGTTTCCCTACCCCGAAGATGAGCACGATGGCAACCACAATAAGGGCGATCTCTAGCGGACCAAGTTCCATGAACCACCTCCTTTGTACCAAAACGGCAGGCAGCTACTGCTTTGCCCAAAATACTATTGTAACTCTGTATATGCCGGGGATGTCAAACCAGCGTTCTCAGTAAAGTCAATACGTGCAAAGTTGAACATGTTGACGAATGGTGTTCTGATCTTGCAGGGTGTCTATTACGAATTGGACTATTCGCTCAATAGAGGCGCAGCTCTCGTCATTGAAGTGTACGCCATTTTCAGAGCCAAACTGTCCTACCACAAGTGTCAAATGCTGGTGGGAAAGCCACTCGGGCTGCTTTGCTTCCCTTTCCTGTCTCGACCCTGTGATCGAAGCTGGGTGTCAGACTTCCGCTGTGACCACGTTGACAGCAGAAATGCGGACTGAACACCTGTGCCATTCTACTGTAGATATACCTTCCTGGAGCCCTCATCGTATGCGTAGAGGTTTCCGAAACGAGCCCAGCTCACGAATGAGGCAAAGACTTGCTCAGGGTTTTCCTGGGGCATCATGGTCCCAATGATCTCCATAATCTTGTCAGCGCCAACTCCGGCTTCACTGTTCGCCGCCAGCAGTTCAGTCATACGCCGATACAAGCGAAGCTCCAGCAACTGCTTTCGCCACAGGAGCTTGCGTTTTTCCTGATCCGACTTCACAAACTCCCTGCCGGTTGCCGTCAAGACGACCAACCGACCAGGCGTGTCCGCAAAGTCGAGTATCTCGGCGGCCCGGACTATTGCGATGAGGCGGCCGAATTCGCGTTGCGTGCTAGTCGCAATCTGGAAGATGTCCTGGCCACCGGCGCGCTCCTGCAGATATTCGAGAAGTCCTATAATCTCGTTTGGGGAGACATCAGGGACCACCTCAATGCCCGGTGGTTGACTATTGTCCGAAGGCACCGCGGCATCGGGCAGCTCATTCCCAGCGATCACATCATGCAGCCGCTCTACCATGGCCAGGAATGCGCCTGAGCGGTAGTCTCTGGGACGTCGTAGATCATTCGGGACAATGGCCCGAACACGCCCTGGTGCTGCGCTGAGAACGGCGATCCGGTCCGCCATATAGACAACCTCCGTCACATCATGGCTAACCATGAGAATAGACGACAGATTGTTGCTCTTCGCACCCCAGATATCTATGACATCTGCGCGGAGACTCTCAGCAGTGAGCGAGTCCACCTGGCTGAAAGGTTCGTCCATGAATAGAATCTCCGGGTTAACCGCCAGAGCTCTGGCGATGCCGACTCTCTGTTTCATGCCGCCAGACAGCTCCCGGGGGTAGGCCTCCTCGAAGCCGCTAAGGCCAACAAGCCGCACTGCGTTCGCCGTTAGATCGTGCACTTCCTCCTTGGGCACCTTTGTCGCTTCCAACGCCACCTCTATGTTTCTGACGATGGTCATCCAGGGGAAGAGGGCAAAGCTCTGAAAAACGATCGCTGTGCCCAGGTTCATGCCCGTGACTGGCTCTCCGTGGTAGCGGACTTCTCCGTGTGTGGGAGGGATAAGTCCTGCCATGATCCTCAGCAGTGTCGATTTCCCACAACCCGATGGGCCAAGCAGGGCGACTACCTCGTTCGGGCCGATCGACAAGCTAATGTCCTCCAGAACTCGAAGGGGGCGCTTGTTGGGCATCATGAAATCCTTAGAGACATGTCGAGCCCCGCACAATGCAGTCATGCCTGATATTCCCACGGCCTCATTCGACATTTGAGATTCCTTTCGTCAGTTTACTTACTCAGCGAAAACCGCTCTTCAGTCAAGCGATACAAACGCTGACATAAGGTTCGATTGACAAGCACCACGATGAGTGCCATGACGACAACGCTGGCGGCGAGCAAAGGTAGGTCGGCCTTTTCGGCGGCTTGACTGATGGTCGATCCCAATACCCAGGTCGTAAGTCCATCCCCTTTGTACATAACATACTCTGACACAATACTCGCGTTCCAGGCGCCTCCTGCCGCAGTAACCCAGCCTGTCACCAGATAGGGCAAGATGACAGGAAGATAGAGAGTCCGGAACCTGCGCCATCTACTAAGGTGGTAGGTCTGGGCTGCTTCCTTCAGATCCGATGGTATTGCCGTTGCCCCAGCGATGACATTGAAGAGAATGTACCACTGGGTTCCCATCAGCATGAGCATTATACTCCCCCATCCAAGCGGGATTCCAGCCAACGAGAGCCCGCCAACCACCAATGGGAAAAGCATGGGGGCCGGAAAGGAAGCCGTGATCTGTACTACCGGTTGAAGCATCCTAGACAGGCGCGGATTGAGACCTATGGCAAGCCCCGCTGGTACGGCCCAGAGCGTTCCTATGGCAGTTGACGCAATGACTCTTGCCAGCGTGACACCCCCGGCACCCAGGATCCGGCCCCACTGGCCCAAGGAAAGATGATGGACGATCTGAACGAGCGCCCAAGTGCCTCCCATCAGCCCCAGCACTATGAAGACCAGCGCAGCCAACGACGCCACGCGTCCTGGCAGCGCGCTGGGCTTGGGAGGAAGCCTTGCTGCTATGGGTTTGGGGATCCGCTGGAATCGGCGGATCATGCGTCGCACGGCTCGGGAGAACAGGGCCACCAGATTGGATCGGCGAAGCAGCTCCCAAAACCAGGAGGTCACCCTCTCGTCACGTGCGCCTTCTTCAACTCGAAACCTTTGCGCCCAGACAACCACTGGTCTCCACAACAACTGGTCCAGCGCCACAATCATCACGATCATGGCTACGATGGCGCTTATCATCGCCGAAACGTTCCCCTCGTGTATAGCCACACTCATGTATGACCCGATCCCGGGGAGCCGAAAGTCCTTGTCCCCAAGGACGAATGACTCGCTGATCATGAGGAAGAACCACCCCCCAGCCATGCTCATCATTCCATTCCAGACAAGCCCAATCATTGAAGAAGGAAGTTCCACCTGCCGGAAGCGCTGCCACCAACTGAATCGGTACACCTCTGAGGCTTCACGCAGGTCCTGTGGAACAGTGCGAAGAGAATGGTAGAAACTGAAAGTCATATTCCAAACTTGGCCCGTGAATATCATGATGATCGATGCCAACTCGAGCCCCACATTGCTTGATGGGAACAAAGCCACAAGAGCCAACACCAGACCGGGCATGAAACCAAGCACTGGAATGCTCTGCATGATGTCCAGCAATGGAACAAGAACGCGTCCTGCAGCCTGATCCTTCGCAGCCCAGTAGCCATAGATGAGCGTGAAAGTCACAGAAAGCCCGAATGCAGCAAGGCCTCTGGACAGTGAGTAGAGCGCATATTTGGGCAATGCCCAGGGAGACAAGTCTATCTGAACCGCGGGACGGAAGTGGCCTGTCACTTCATGAGCAAAGCTAAGCACACCGAAGAACAGGCCTGCGAAGCCGACTAACACCACAACGTTGGCCCATCTCACCGCACGGGTGCGGACCAAAAGATACGAGCTGATCTGGGTCCACGTCCTGTTGGAATTCCCCTTCACTCTTGTCCCTTTGTCCGAGAGAAATCGTCCTCGCTCCCAAACTATTTATTATGATCTTGGAATCCATTAAGTTCAACTGGAGAACAAATGGGACAGGAGCCTCGTGTGGGGTTGCCGAAACGTCGTGAGGTGTGTTTAATCAATCGAAGGGGT
>JAPLHP010000079.1 GCA_026389585.1 Chloroflexota bacterium
TAAACTGAGTAGAAGATTATCTGGAAGATAGAGTTAAAGGCTACCAGCCCGGCGGAATACTCATTATCTGCTCCAGCTAGATCACACCACACAATGACCATGGCGATGCAGCGGGCCAGGCCTATCATGATCAGGCCTATCATGTATTCGGGCATCGGCCAGAGAAAGCCAAGAAAGAGAATCGCCAGGAAAAACATCAGCAGCGGGCCGATGATCCAGTTCTGCACCAGAGAGAGCACCAGCACCCTCCAGTCACGGAAAACGCGGCCCATCTCCTCGTACCTCACCTTGGCCAGCGGCGGGTACATCATCAAGATGAGGCCCACGGCAATCGGGATGGAGGTAGTGCCCACCTGGAGACGGGTGATCGTATCGGCCACCTTGGGAACGAAGTTGCCCAGAGCCACGCCCAGGCCCATCGCCAGGAATATCCACAGCGTCAGGAAGCGGTCGAGTAGGGAAAGCCGCCTGACCACACCTTGCGGCTCAGTGTCTCCTATCGGTGATCTCCCTTATTCCATAAGATTGTCTTCAGTGGTATGCCCCCCACAATTTATGTCATGTTCTGCTGGCCAGAACCTCGTCAATAGCAGCTATCAAATCCGCTTCATTCAGCGGACCTTCAAGGCGCCAGGGCTCTATGTATCCTCCCCTTTTCTTACCAGTGATCACCAGGGTGGTCGGGAAGATATGCACATTGAATTCTTCTACAGCGATATGCACATTGAGTTCTTCTTCAGCGTTGGGCTGCTGTTCACAATTGACCCGACGGAAAGAAACTGACTGATACTGTTGCTCCAGATCCATGATGATGTCCAAGCCTGCCGGGTTTCCTTTCCGGAAGAACACGACCACGACTTTTTCATACTGCAGATCACTGTCAATATCGGTATCCAGCTTGCTCTTTGGTGTGCCCCATAGCGAGACCGCCACTATCATGGCAATAACGATGATGGTTACCCCGAGTACAAATCTGGCCGACCCGCGCAGGCCCGGGATATCCTTTCCTTTCCCCAGAAAGCGCCCCAGGCCCAAAGAGTTCGCCTTGGCCCGGTGATACAGCAACAGCGCTGCCACCAGCAGCATGGCAATATCGATCGCCAAAGCAGCAGGGTGGCTCAGTCGGACCAATCCTCCCAGGCAGTCACAGGCCTCGCCTACGTAGCGGAACAGGGCATAGATATTAGCCACAGTGAAGCTGGCGATTAGTGGAATACAGACTGCAGATGCAAATACGGAGAATATCCCCAGGACCAAGGAGCACCCGATGAATAGCTCCGCCCAGGGCAGCACGGTGCCATAGAACCGGGCCAGGCCATCGGGCAGCATGCCATACTTCAGAACAGCATCAATGAATAAGTCTTGGTGCTGCAGCTTGCCAACGGCCGAGACAACAAAGAGCACGCCCAGAGCCAGGCGTAGAACGGTAACCGGCCATACATTCCCCGTAATCTGTCTCAGACTGATTTTCATTTTCCCCCCTGTGAACAGGATATCCCCAACCCCTTCGTACCCCCGCTATAGTTTATCGTCATTTCAGAAGCTTAGCCAACGCCTGGCGGTCAGCGGCATACTCCGGCTGATCTAACAAAGGACAATCTTCAAGGCATACCTTACCCCTGACCAGCTCGATAGCAAAGGCAAGGCACGTCGGTTTGCCGCACTTCCTACAATTGGTCCTGGGCAGGAGCCTTTGGAGCGTAAACCCCATGCTCAAATTTGCCTTACCGGGTTCCATGCTCTGCTGGGGCTGGGCTAACCTGGACACGATTTTATGCAATATCGCTGGCTCCGGATATGCCCCCATGTCGTAGAGAGTATGGCCCATGAATATTACCGGGTTCTCCTGGTAACAGCTCCAGACCGCCTTCTCTATCACCTTGGGGCTAAGCCCAGGGGTCCTCACATCACTTTCTCCCGGCTGGCACAGGAGGTTGATGATACTGACGATCTGCTTGTTGAACCTCCCTATCACTTCCAGGGAGATATTGCTCAGATATGGGGTCGGGGCTTCAGAGCCTATGATGTGCTTCTTGTCATCCACCCCGTTTTGCTTCAGTGCCAGCAACGATTCTCCCGGGAGGTGTCCGTTGGACTCCCTGCCACACAGAACGATATAGCGGATGTTCGGGTTGGCCACAATGTTGCAGATAACTTTCTCCAGCCCAATGTTTTCTGTTTGCAGCATACCCGATATGGCAGCGCCGGCATCCACACCGGCCATCACCATTTCGTTCAATTCAGAGGGTATGGCAGAATCAAAGGTGTCCAGAATAACGCAGACAGCCACCGGAGAGTAATCATTACCCCTTACATAGCGGCCTTCTTCTGGAGGATAGCTATCCGCGGGCTTGACTTTGAGCACCTGATGTCAACTCCTCTTTAGAACAGATAGACAAGCAAATAGACTCCTGCACCTATCAGGAACAGTCCTCCAACTTTCTTGGAGTAGTTGGAAAAATTGGCAATACCTTTGGACTCCAGTACCCTCTGGGCAAGGCCCGCCGATATGCCCGCGCCCAAAACCAGAATCCAGTGCCCCAGGGCATATGCCAGCAGCAGACCACCACTGTAGGCAATCCGCTTCTGGGTGGCAGCAAAGGTCAATATAACTGCCAGCACCGGTGTAGCACAGGGGGACGCCACGATGCCGAAGAAGAGCCCCATGAGAAAGGCTCCCAGCAATGCCTTCCGCTTCGGCATGAAACGCTGCGACATGCCAACGTTGAACTTGAATACACCAAGCAGAAACAGCCCCAAAATGATAGCCACAGGCGGGAGGACATACTTCCAGAATCCGCCGACATCCCCGAATAGTCTGCCTAAGGCTCCCGCGATGACACCGAGGATGGTGAAGGTTATGGTGAGGCCAAGGGTGAAGACCAGGGAATACTGAATGGCCTTCTTCGGCGAACCTTCTGAGTAGCCGCTGACAAAGCCAATGACCAGCGGGATCATGGCCAGGACACAGGGGCTGGCGCTGGAGATGACTCCGGCCAGAAAGCAGGCCGGAAAGGCCACCCAGCCATGATTCTGGACAATGTTGCCGAGGGTTTCCAGCCAAGTGTCCACCTACAACAATCCCAATTCCTCTAAATGAGCCATGATTTCCTCCTTGGGCCAGAATCCGACATGCCTGGTTACCTCCTGCCCGCTGGTGTCAAAGAAAATCTGCGTGGGAATCAGCGAGATAGCGTACCGGTTGGCAAGATCAGGCTGTTTGAATACGTCCACAAACGACATATTCAATCTGTCACCGTACTCTGCCGCCAGCTCCTCCAGGATTGGCTTCATCCTCTTACATGGGATGCAGGTGGCCGCTCCGAACTCAGCTACGGTCGGTTTCCCGTTACTCAACGCCTCTTCCAGCGGAGTCGCGCCCACCCAGGCACTACTGTCACCCTTGGAGCAAGCAACAGACAGCACCAGTGAGACCATAAGGGAAACCAACAGAATGAGACTTATGCTTGCTTTCGTTCTAATCATTACAGACTACACTACCCCCATCCCGGTTAACCGGTCGATCATCTCCTCTTTCGTGGATGCACCCACAATTCGTTTCACCTCTGCCCCGCTGCTGTCGAAAAACACCTGCGTTGGTGTCAGCATGATTCCGTATTGACTGGCAAGATACTTGTGCTCGCTTACGTCAATGGTCACGACATTGCACCTGCCATCGTACTCAACGGCCAGCTCCTCCAGGATGGGTTTTATGTTCTTGCACGCGCATTCTTGCCCGACGAAGCCGGCCAGTGTCGGCTTGCCACTGGCCAAGGCATCATCCAATATACTGCCAGAAGTGGTACTCTGAGAGCAGGCACTAACCACCGTCAGCAGCACTATCACGGCAACCGCCAGACCAAGGTATGCTTTCCTGTTGGCCATTTCACCCCCCCTTTCCCCATCAAAAGTAGAATGCCCAAGCTAATCGATGCCCTCATCCGCGACGCAAATCCGAGCCGGTTGAGTATAGAGATCGTCTTTGTGCTTTCTTCTCGTCCATCCATTTCCTAATTGGGCAGGACGACTTGATCAACCACAACAGGATGAATCGCCGCTGTCACGAGCGGCTGTGCTTGATCCCCCTCAGGTGCAACCGCTTCCGGCAATGGCACTCTCAGACGCCTCTTGCTTTGCCTGTTCATCATGCGTCGAAGGCCGGTCAGGGCGCGCCTGGTACTTACGGATCTTCTCGATGATCTCCTCATTTCGAGGCAGTCGCCCGCCCTCTCTGCGATTGGAGTAAACCACCCCGTCATCAACGTACACGTCAAACAGGCCGACGGGACCCTTCTTCAGATCCGGCACAATGCCAAGCTCCTTTTCGATAGCAGTCGCCAAACTGGCGGCTGTAGCCAAGAAGCCTCACTCAGCACAGTAGACGATCTCGACCTTTGTTGGTTTCCGTACTTTGTCTGTCTTACTCATGACATTCCTCCTTCTGCAATTTCGCCTTGCGATTCAAACCGTCCCCATAGGAGAGCTTGCCTCCCTACTTTTTCTGGCTTCGTTCCTCTTTCTCCATGGCGTTGATAATCAATTGGGTTACCTCTGCCTTATTCGGCACCCGACCGGAGCAGACCAGTTCTTCGTTGATCACCAGTCCTGGGGTGGCCAGGATAGGGTAACTCATGATCTTCTTGATGTCCTTCACCTCCTCAATGCTGGCGTCAATGGCCAGATCCTTCACCACTTCTCGCACCACCTTCTCCAGCTTCTGGCAGTTGGCACATCCGGGCCCCAATGTCTTAATGTTCACAATTACCTCCTCTTGAAATGAAACTCAATTTACCAAATCGGTTGTCATATTTCACTCGAATCTTGATCGGATTCATTTACAGAATGGCATTAAAGAGGTAGCCGATGATTATTATGCCTATCGCTACTACTCCGACAAATACGGCAATGAGTTGCCATTTAAGCACCTTGCGCAAGATCATTGTCTCTGGAAGCGAAAGCCCAATGACGGCCATCATGAAGGCGAGCGCTGTCCCCAGTGCCGCGCCTTTCTCTATGAGCGCCTGCACCACCGGCATAATACCTGCTGCATTGGAATACATGGGCACACCAATCACCACGGCTGCGGGTACGCTCCACCACGCCCCTTTACCCATAAACCTGGCCAGAACACCTTCCGGCACATACCCGTGAATGGCAGCGCCAACGCCGATTCCGATCAGAACGTATGGCCAGACCTTGCTGACAATATCACGCACGGCGTTCAGGCCGTAGCGTATCCTGTCCTCAAGTGTCATGTTTGGTGCTATGGACGAGGCTTGAGCCATCTGGATTTCAGAAACCCAGCCCTCGATGTACTTTTCCATCTTGAGTTTGCCTATTACCCATCCGGCAATGATAGCTATGGCCATCCCGGTAGCCACATAGATCAGACCAATGCGGAAGCCGAACAATCCAATGAGTAGAACCAGGGCCACCTCATTGATCATTGGAGAGGCGATCAGGAAGGTGAATGTAACGCCCAGAGGGACTCCCGCCTCCACAAAGCCAATGAAGAGCGGGACAGCCGAGCAGGAACAGAACGGTGTCACTACGCCTAGCCCACCGGCAAGCACGTTGCCCACAATCTGACGTTTTCCTGCTAGAATTTGGCGTGTTCGTTCCGGAGTGAAAAAGGACCTGATGATTCCTACCACGAGGACGACCATGCCCAAGAGGAGTATTACTTTCGGTGCATCAAACAGAAAGAAGGCGACACTGCTGCCGAGATGGCTTGAAGGTTCTAGCCTGAATACGTCATACGTAAGGAAATTAGCCACCCTCTGCAGCATGAGGTAGACGAATAGCCATACGGCAAACCCGATACCAAGCTTGATGAACAGCTTGGCCCTGCTCCCTTTTTGCCTGTTGGCACTCAATGGAACGGAAGGGGCGGATTCACAATTGCATCCATCACCTTGTTTCATTATATTTAGACCTCGTTGAATTCTTCCCTAGATGCGCAACAACGCATAAGTAAGATAAAAAGAGGGAACTATGCTACTGCGCACTCCCGTACGCACCCAGCACCAACACGCCTGGCACTCTTGAGCCGCTTCCTGTCCTGCGCCACCAAATCATTGCCCACAAGTCCTTCCCTCACAGCCTCTATCAGATTGGCGTAATAGGGCTTTATTCCCTCTTTATCTATCGAGTACAACGACCACAGACCGTCTTTCCTCAGCTTGAGAAAGCCGGCGTCGCGCAGGATACTGAGGTTGCGCGAAGCCCTGGTCTGAGAGATCTCCAGCGCCTGTATCACCTCGCAGACGCAGCACTCCCTCTCCAGCAACAGGTTCAGTATCCTCAGCCGGGTATCGTCCGACAACGCCTTCATCGCTTTGACCATTTCATGCATCTTGAAACCTCATGTTATATGCGCACCTACGCCTATAGTCTATCACAGCACTGCATCTCCATCAAACAGCCGCGCTGTTACAGCCTAGTGCCTAGTTGCAGAAATAGGCGTCATTCGCCTTGTGAGGGGAGACCCTTCGGCTTCGCTCAGGGTGACATATTGCCCACTGTGTCATTCTGAGCAAAGCGAAAAATCTCGATTGCTACGCTTACTTGTGCAACCAGGCACTAGTCATCTAACCAGCCCCCACACCGGCATTTTCATAGCAATGACACACAGCAAGGTAGTCCGCAGATTATGACAATATGCGATTGATGACGCACGGAAGGGAAGATGATAAGATACAGCAGAAATGCCAACAAAGCAGACCAGATGGGCAATACCCAAAGTAAACCCCACAACATCTGCGATTTTGCGGGGACCCTGCCCTTGCCCAAGGGGATGCTGCGCCCCCTTGGAACTCCAGCAAGTGGTTCTCGCCAGCAAGCTGGTAGGCATAAGAAGATAGCAATGAATGCCGCGGGAGTTAGATAGTGGTCAAGGTGGTGACTGACAGCACTGCAGATATTCCCCCTGAGTTAATAAGAGAGCTGGATATTGCAGTAGTACCGATATATGTGGTGTTCGGAGATAAGGTCTATCGTGATAGAGTGGATATCAGCGAGGAGGATTTCTACCGCAGACTCGTGAGCGATTCCGTCTTCCCTACCACATCAGTGCCTTCTCCAAAAGACTTCGCTGACGTTTACAGCAGGCTGGCTAATGACACGGATGAAATCATCTCCATACACCTCACCTCAAAAGAGAGTGGCATCTACAACTCAGCACTGCTGGGCAAGCAGCTTGTGGAGAAGAAGTGCCATATTGAGGTAGTGGATTCACAGTCGATATCCATGAGCTACGGACTGCTGGCTATGGCTGCGGCAAGGGAAGCCCGTGCCGGGGCTAGCTTGAGCCAGGTGGTCGAATCAGTACGTCGATCCATTCAGCGGATTCATATTCTGTTCCTGGTGGATACCCTCAAGTATGTGGTCAGGGGCGGGCGCATCGGCAAGGCCCAGGGGATGCTGGGGACCGTTCTGGGGGTGAGGCCACTGCTCACCATGCGAGACGGCGATCTCTCAATCAGCGGCATAGCCCGGACGCGTCTCAAGGCTGTACAGCGCCTTTACGATTTTGCCGGAGGTTTCCCAGGGCTCAAGGAGGCAGCCGTGTCATATACCACCAACCGCGACGAGGCAGAGGCACTGGCCAAACGCATAGAGGCAGCTTTCCCCCAGGCACCCGTCTATGTGACCAGGGTTGGACCGGCACTCGGGACCCATGCAGGTCCAGGCGCTATGGGCATAGTCGTCAGTGAAGGGGAGACTCCCCAGGGTGTGAGATAGGGTTTTGTGAGAATACCGCCACGCTTTGAGATACCACCGCAAGCCCATCCATATAAGATAAGATCGAGTTACCTTGACAGACATGGAACAGGAATATAATATAGCCCAGGCAGCAGTCTGAGTTGGAACTAGAATCATGATCTGGTTGAGACGCATTTCAGCTATACCCCTGATCCTCATCTTTGTCGTCATATTCGTCTTCGTGCTCCTCCTTACCCAGTTAAATGGCGCGCTGGGCAATCCCAAGTTCTACAACGACCAATTAAGCCAGGCAGATATGTACAACTGGATCTATGATGACTTTATGCCAGTAGCACTGGATGAAGCACAAGTGGACATGTCTTCAGACATCCCCTTCCCCATAAACGCCATCAAGAGCGATCTCATCGATGCCACCGAGGCAACATTTCCTCCTGAATGGCTCCAGAAACAGGTCGAATCAGCAGACACTAAGCTAATTAGATACGTTCTGGGCGACAAAAACGAGTTCACCATCACTATAGAGCTACGTGACCGCGTCGATCACCTGAAAACAGCTATTCTTGAAATCACCAACCGGCAGGAAATATACGACTACCTGATGTACGAGATAATAACGCCTACCATCATGACCAACCTCGGCTCCGCCGTTAACTTGCCGTTCCAGGTCACTCTGACCAAGCAAGAGATTTTCGAAGCCATTAATGAAGTGCTGCCGCAGAAATGGGTGCAAGAGCACCTAGCAGATGTCATCAACGGTATCGCCGCCTACCTGAAGGGCGGTGACACCATAAACATAGAGATCAACCTGGCCGATAAAAAAACGGCAGCCATGGATATCCTCACAACTCAGACTGACCAGAAGCTGGAGGTTATCTTCAATAGTCTGCCACAGTGCTCGCTGGCGCAGTTCAACCAGATGGTGGCGAACTTGCATCCAGGCAAATTGCCCAGTTGCCGCCCTTCCGGGGTGTCGTATCAGCAATTCAAGACCACACTGAATATCAATGTGGCCGCATCGGTCAACCAGATGATCGGCGATCATATACCAAACTCCTGGGCTTACACCGATGCCCAGTTGAGGCAGTCCTTGGGGGAGGATAATGCAGAGTCCCTAGACAAGGCCCGCGACTTTATAACCAAGGGTGGGGTCATGACCGAGGCAGACCTTAGGGACAAAATTTCAGACAACCCTGAAGATCTCCAGAGATTTGATAACGCCCGTCACTCGATACACACTGCCAGAACCTGGCTGTGGGCTCTCTGGCTGATTCCCCTCCTATTGCTCCTCTTCATTGGTCTCCTGGGTGGCCGAAGCTGGAAGACTAAACTGATCTGGGCACTGGCGGTGCTGTTTGTCACCTGCCTGGTCATATTCATCGCTATTGCCCTAATCCAGAGTAACGTGATAGATCAGCACGCGCAGAGCCTGGTAGGCGACCCGGCGTCGAAACATAGCGCAATGGAGATGGTAATGACCACAAAAGGCAACGAGATAGCCTACAATGTCATCAGCTCCTTTGCCTCAGGGATACAAAACAAAGCGCTGTGTATAATGATATTCTCCGGAGTCCTGATTCTGGGAGTGATCGCTTGGACCGTGATACGGTCAAGAAGGGGCCACTCAGCCAGCAAATAGCGTCCCGTTAGTCATTTCTGGCAGCAATAACAATCTCTACGGGCAATCCCACCATTGATCCCCTCGCACTGCTCAACATCTTGTATCCGGCATCCACTAAACATCCCTCGACATAGATCGGACGGCAATCTGCGTACCTGGGCCACCTCTTATGTGCCCATTCATAAAGCCTCAACATCCCAGAATTCCCGCCTTCCCTGGACATACCAACTACGCCAAACCTGCCCGTTGGCTTCAAAACCCTTTTTACCTCTTCCACCACTATAGGGATCTCCGGGGTATCAAACAGTTCGAGCGTGAAGGACATGAAAACTGCATCAAAACTACTGCTGTGATAAGGTAAGTTCGCCGCATCTCCACAGCACAACTCCACCATACCCGGAGACTCCCCTTTTCGTAACCTTCTCCTGGCGACTTGTATCATACCCGGAGAAAGGTCCAAACCGTATGCTTTGCCCATCCGTCCTACACGGTGAGCAATTCGCTGGAGGCAGCATCCCGAGCCAAAGCCAATCTCCAGCACCGACTCTCCTTCCTTGACAGAAAGACGTTCCAGGGCTTGTTCAGCATGCTTCCGCTCAAAGGCAGCAGTAAGGGGGTCGTAGACTCTGCTGATGCGATCGTAGAAGTGCCTGGCCTCAGCCTTGCTCCTGGGGACTGCTGATATTGCCCGAGGCGTCGATCGGTTTCTTATCTAGCTATTCTCCGCCAGTCTGTAGAGATTGACGCCTTCCCTCTCCACCATGGCTACCCGACCGCGCTGTTCCAGAAGTTGCAGATGAGCCATCGTTTCCCGTACAGCCAGAACCCTGTTGGTGCCATCCATCTGCTCCCACTCGCCCACATCCCATCCCACCTGGCAGGCTATTTCCCAGGGGCTCAAGATATGATCGGATAACGCAGCCACCACCTCATCCAGACGGTGGCTGTGATGCTGCAGAAGCTCATCCACTCGCTGGCTCAGGTGCGTAAAAGGTCTCTCGTGGGCCGGGAGAACCAGTTTCACATCCAGATGCTGCACCTTCCGCAGGGCATTGAGATACTGGCCGAGCTGGTCGTAGCTGGTGAGGTGGCTGGGTGAAATATGAGGAGTTATCTTAACCAGGACATGGTCGCCGGAAAAGAGCACCTTATTCTCTTCATCATAAACGCAGACGTGCCCCGGGCTATGGCCCGGCGTGAGAATGGCACGCAGACGCCCACTCTCTCCAATCGGATTCTCCTCACCCTGAAGCAACAGGTCCACCTCCAGACCCCTGGGGAAGAAATCCCTGCCAAACATCGCTGTCTGCTGGAAAGTCTCCAGTTCCGATGAGGGCACACCGAGAGACCTGACCCAGGGAACCAGCCCATGTATATTCCACTCTTCGGATGAACCGACGATATTCCGGAGGATATTCCAATCATCCTGGTGCATCACTACCCTGGCCCCTGAAGCTGTCCTGACCCTATTAGCCAGCCCACTGTGATCGGGGTGGTAATGGGTAATCAAGAGCCAACGAATGTCCTTCAGGGATATGCCAAGGGAAGCAATCTGGCTACAGAGAACGTCAAAGGAGCCCTTGTCGTTGTAGCCGCTATCCACCATAACCCACCCCTTGTCCTCTCGTACAAGGTAGCAAAGTGTTACCGATTCATGGCCCTGTGACCGCAGCCCCAGAGTAAAGGGGACCTCCAGCATATAGATTCCCGGGGCTACCTGTTGTGGCATTTCCTTCATAATCAGGCTGCGGTGCTTTGCGGGTGGTGCGCTATTCTCAAGTATAACACAAGAAGGAGGATATCTGGCGCTCATCAGTCCGAGCGACAGATCCCTCCTCTACTGCATACGAAACCTCATAGCAGGAGAACCTGTGTTGTCAGGTCTTACGACACTCTTACCCTGAGGATCGACTATAGTCCAAATATATCCCGATGATAGAAAGGACAGAGGCAGTTAGTACCTTCCTCCCCCTCCACCCCTTCCTCCACCACCGCCACCTCCGCCGCCTCTACCACCACCAAAGCCACCACGTCCTCCCCCTCCACCCCTTCCTCCACCTCGCTGAGGCCCACCGCCTCTACCACCAGCAGGTCGTGGACGCGCCTCATTTATATCAAGCGTCCGCCCATTCACCATTTTGGCCTTGAGACCGACAATCGCAGCCTGACCCTCAGTTTTCTCTGGCATCTCGACAAACCCAAAACCTCTGGGCTGACCACTATACCTGTCCCTGACAATGCTAACCGTCTCTACCTTTCCGAAAGGCTCAAACTCATGACGTAACTCATCCTCGGTGGTCTCAGATGACAAATTGCCTACATATATCTTCACCGAATCCTCCTTTCTTCGAACGGGGGTTAGTATACAACTGTTGGTTGTTGGTGACGGAATCAGAACCATCGGAGGCCAGGATAGTACCCCGCCTCCGATGGTAATAGAGGCTAAACGATTAGCGGCTATTCATTCTGACTTTGTCATAGCAGCGGCTGCAATACACCGGTCTGCCATCTCGGGGCTGAAAGGGTACCTGGGTCTCGATGCCGCATTCAGCACATACGGCAGCAAACATCTCGCGATTCGACGATCTGGAACCGCCAAATCCGCCTGATCCGCCAGGGCCATTGCGCTGCGCCCTCTTTGCCTGACGGCACGACGGGCATCGCTTGGGCTCATTGGTATACCCCTTAACTGCAAAGAACTCTTGCTCTTCGGCGGTGAATGTGAAGCTACTTCCACAATCTGCACACTGAAGCGGTTTGTCCACTGGGCTCATTGGATGACCTCCTTTCTTCTCATAGTTGGCTAGAGTTCGGTCATCCAGAGCCTGCAAGAATCGCTAAAAAGGAGTCCTGAGTGGCCGGGTAACCTATGCAATAACCACTGGCCCCAATATACAACAAAAAGTGACCGTATGCAATAGTCTGCACCCGCCAACTACATAATGAGAGAGATTTGTGACCCCGATAGCCTCCATCGAGACACCCCTGCAAGGTCATCTTGGTAGGCTCTAGCTGTAGAGTAAAAACCCACCCGGGGGAATAGGAGGACACATGGATCCGGTGATAACGAGGCACGCCATTGAAAACGGATTTGCCATGTCTGAGCCACTGGCCTTGCTGGCCCTTCTGGCAGCTGTTGCTGCAGGAGTTACGATGACTGCCACAAGTTCACTGGGGGAAGGTTTCACTGAGACGGCCAATGCTGAGCTGGTCAAAGCCCACCCGGCTGTCACCGCTTGGCTGGACAACCTCAACAAACCTTAACTCCAGACTTGGAAGCAGAAGCTACTTCTACGCCACCAATAGCGCTCCCGACGGCACCGGTACGGTGATCCCGAGGAAGAAAGGCACCTCTGTTGGCCAGGCCATCCTCAAGATGAGCCTTCAGCCTACCGGAAGTTGGGAAAGGGCAGCTTGTTGATCAGGGCCAGGGGATTAGCCTCCACTACCAATTGCGCTTCTTTCTCTGCCAAACCAGCGCCTCTCAATATGGCAGCCGCCAGTATTGGTGTGAGCAGATCCGGACTGTCATGAGCATCAGAGTCAAGCACCAGCTTGATACCCGTGACCGCAGCCAGTTGAACAATATGCCCATTGGTCAGGCAATGTCCCTTGCGAGCACTTATCTCAACAAGCACACCATTCGCCGCTGCCAACTTTGCCTCCTCTAAGGTGAGCAGACCGGGGTGGGCCAGAATATCCACATCAGACGACCGGACTGCTGCCAGGTTAGTCCCTTTCTCTACCGGCTCAACTATAGTCTCGCCGTGGACCACCACCAGGCACGCCCCTAATTCCTTGGCCTGCCTTGCCGCCCCGGCAATGGCATTTGCCGGAACATGAGTGAGTTCAACACCAGGGATAGCCACAATGTCCCAGCAGTTCCTGGCTACCCTGCAGTCCTCAACGATTTCGCGGAGCACCCTCTCCATCGAGCCCGGACCAACGTGGTCAGTGAGCGCAATACCACGGTAGCCGTTCTCTGCTGCCCGCCGTATCAGCTCAAGAGGTGAGAGCTCTCCATCGCTCAATGAGGTGTGAGTATGGAAGTCGTAGATCATACCTTGCCTCAAAACATGGTTTGGGTATATAACTATAGCATTGAAAAAAATGCCAGACAAGCAGGCGTACTATGCAGCATAGGCCAAGTTTCAAGAGATTATTAGTTCCATTGGATGGCTCAAAACTCGGGGAGGCATCCTTGCCATATGTGGAGGAACTGGCCACCATAGCACAGGCAGAAGTCATCTTGCTCAAGGTCGTGAGGCCACAATACGACGTCGCTCTCGCCGAGTCGTATTCCTCCCATCTTGCCCAAATATCGAAGGAATACCTCGCCCATGCCTCAGCCGCCGCCAATGAATACCTGAACTCCATTAAAGAAAACCTGACAAAGAGAGGAATAACAACCCATGCCGTTGTAGATGTAGGCTCACCAGCCGAAAGGATCATTTCCTGCGCCAGGGAAAAACACGCTGACCTTATCGTTCTCTCCACCCATGAACACCCGGGTGTCGGCCAGCGGCTACTCGGCAGCGTAACCTATAAATTACTCCATTACACGGATAAACCGGTTTTCCTCGTCACATCATCCGCTAAGTCAGCGACTCATACAGAGATTTAAGGGAAAAGGGGGCGTACAAACTTGGGAAAAATAAATGTGGCCATAATAGGTGTGGGCAACTGTGCCTCCTCTTTGGTTCAGGGTGTTTACTTCTATCGTGATGCACGAGATGACATCTTCGTACCGGGCTTGATGCATCCCACCCTCGGGGGATACCACATCCGCGACATCCATTTTGTAGCTGCTTTCGATATTGACAAGAATAAGGTGGGGAAGGACCTGGCAGAGGCTATCTATACTCCCCCCAACAATACCTTCAAGTTCTGCGAAGTACCTCTTAGCGGAGTAAAGGTTCACCGGGGGATGACCCATGATGGGCTGGGAAAATACCTCTCACAGGTCATCACCAAGGCCCCGGGTTCCACAGCCAATATCGTTAACATCCTCAAAGAGACGAAAACCGATGTGGTCTTGAGTTATCTCCCCGTCGGAAGCGAAGCAGCAACCAAATGGTATGTGGAACAGATCCTCGATGCTGGTTGCGGCTTTGTCAATTGCATCCCTGTATTCATCTCCCGGGAGAATTACTGGCAGGAGCGCTTTGCTGAACGAGGATTGCCAGTCATAGGGGATGATATTAAGTCTCAGGTCGGCGCCACCATCACACACAGGGTGCTCACCAGGCTCTTCCGAGAGCGAGGTGTTAAGCTCGAGAGAACCTATCAGCTCAACTTCGGTGGGAATACCGACTTCTACAATATGCTGGAACGAGAGCGCCTGGAGTCAAAGAAGATTTCTAAGACCAACGCAGTGATATCACAACTGGACTATGAACTTGAACCCGGCAATGTCCATGTTGGACCAAGCGACTATGTCCCCTGGCTCACCGACCGCAAGTTCTGCTACATTCGTATGGAGGGAACAACCTTCGGCAACGTCCCCCTGAATCTCGAGCTTAAACTCGAGGTGTGGGACAGCCCCAACTCAGCAGGGATAGTCATCGACGCTATAAGATGCTGTAAGCTGGCCCTGGAGAGAGGCCTCAGCGGGTCACTGGTTGCTCCTTCGGCCTGCTTCATGAAATCGCCTCCCATCCAATATACGGATGACGAGGGGCATCGAATGCTAGAAGAATTCATTGCCGGGACAAACAACGAGACCCTGCCACCAAAGAAATAATCTACAAGGGATGGCTTGCTTCCTAGGCGATGAATATTGGATTGGTCTCCCCCTACGACTATGCTTACCCCGGTGGGGTTAATACCCATATCTCAAACCTTGCCATCAATTTGGCAGGACTCGGGCATCACGTAAAAATCCTTGCCCCTTGTTCAAGCAAGAAAGATCTTCCCACTAACGCAGATATCATCCCTTTGGGCACGACAATCCCTTATCCATCCAACGGCTCCGTGGCCCGCTTCACCCTGTCCTGGTGGCTAATGCCTAAAGTGAAGTCAATCCTCGATCAGGAGAAATTCGACATACTCCATTTCCATGAGCCACTGTTCCCTTCCTTACCCTGGATGGTGCTCCCCTATTCCCGATCCATCAACGTGGCTACATTTCATGCGTACTACAAACGCTCTATTGGTTACTCATTTTGGAAACCACTCCTGAAGAGGTTCTATAACAAGCTTGACGGCAAGATCACCGTTTCTGAACCAGCAAAGAAGTTCGTTTCCAGGTATTTCCCCGGCGACTACCGTGTGATACCACACGGCGTCGATCTGGAACACTTCTCAACACAAGCAGCGCCAATTGAGAATTTTTGCGACGGCAGATTGAATATCTTGTTCGTCAGCCGGCTTGAGGAAAGAAAAGGGGTAAGATATCTCCTCAAGGCATACAAGAGAGCCAAGGAATATCTTCCTCAATCAAGGCTTATCATGGTCGGCCCCGGCGATAGATCACGTCGGGAATATGAAAGATGGGTCAAAGCTGTGAAATTAGAGGATGTTGTCTTCACCGGTCATGTAGCCTACGCCGATTTGCCGCGCTATTACCATACCGCAGATATTTGTTGTATGCCGGCTATCGGACAGGAAAGTTTTGGGCTCGTTTTGCTCGAGGCTATGGCTGCCGGCAAACCCATTATCGCCTCCAACATCGAGGGTTATGCCAGTGTCTTAAGGGATGGCGTTGAGGGATTGCTGGTGAAACCAAAGGATGAAAAGGCACTGGCCAATGCCATGGTTTCTCTGGCCAACGACAAGAATCTCAGACAACAGCTGGGCAGCAATGGAAGAAACAAAGCACAGGCACATAACTGGAAGTCCGTCGCTCAAAGAACAGTGGATTTTTACATGGAGTTGTCGGGGGCAAAATAGTTGATCAATCTGTCGGAAGCGCGTCACAAGCTCGCCGAGCGCATCACTACACCCATCGTTCGAATGCTCTGCAAGACGGGGGTGACGCCGAATGTGCTAACAGTAACAGGTTTTCTGGTGAGCGTTGCTGCCGCGGCGGCACTGGCGAAGGGATACTTTCTAGCCGGAGGACTGCTGGTGCTCTTCTCCGGAGTTTTCGACCTTCTTGATGGCCCACTGGCCCGGGCGAGAGGGCAGACCACGCAATTCGGAGCCATGCTTGATTCCAGTCTTGACCGTCTTTCCGAGGCAGCAGTATTCCTCGGTCTCCTCATTCACTATGCCAATCAGGGCAGTACATGGGAGATCTTGCTACCATACATTGCCTTTGTAGGCTCAGTCATGGTCAGCTATATCAGGGCCAGATCTGAGGGGCTAGGCATAAAATGCGAGGTGGGGGTATTCACCCGAGCAGAGCGGGTCATCGTCCTGGCAGTGGGACTCATTATCAGCCACTGGATCAGCAAGGCCGTGCCTGTCACGCTAGGTATATTAGCCACACTCGCCTTTGTAACAGTCATACAGCGCCTCTTCCACACACAACAACTCAAAAGGGAAAGGCCCACAATATGAATGATCGGACTCTCCCGTGGGGCTTTATCAGGGTCGTTCTCCCAGCTATCACCATTATCAGTGGCCTTGCTATTAGTGTGGCCTTGCCCTACTATTGGTGGGGCAAAAATTACATGCGCCAATATTAAGCTCGCACGTTTTAACGCTATTGAGGATTACCCCGATTTTTGAGGTTGCATGCCAGTAATCGCTGTTATAGGAGCCCTATGGGGGGATGAAGGGAAGGGCAAGATTGTTGACCTGCTTGCCGAGAAAGCAGATATGGTGGTTCGTTTCTCCGGTGGGCCGAACGCAGGACACACCGTACACAACCCTTTCGGCAAGTTCAGTCTCCATTTAATTCCATCGGGTATCTTCTATCCCCATACAACCTGCCTTATTGGCAATGGTGTAGTGGTCTCCCCGTCTGTGCTCCTTGGCGAACTGGAGCAACTCTGGGGAAAAGGAATAGACACCTCAAGGCTGTTCATCAGCACCCGCGCCCACCTTATCATGCCATACCACGTTCTTTTGGATAAGCTGGAGGAGGAGGCAAAAGGTGCCAAGGCGCTGGGCACCACCCGCAGCGGTGTGGGCCCAGCCTATGCGGATAAGGTCGCCCGCCTGGGGATTCGAATCGGAGACCTCGCCGACAAAGGAGAGTTGCTCCATAGACTCCGTCCTGTCCTCGAACAGAAGAATCTGATCCTGACCAAGGTGTACGAAGTCCCCCCGCTCTCCCTCGAGGATATCTACGATCAGTACTGCCAATATGCGGAGCGCTTGGCTCCCTTTATCTGTGAAACTGAGCTGATGGTCAGGCAAGCCGTGGAAAGAGGCGACCTGATATTACTAGAGGGAGCGCAGGGTACTCTCCTCGATGTCGACTTTGGCACCTATCCCTATGTTACCTCTTCTTCAGTTTCAGCTGCGGCAGCTTTTGCAGGGTTAGGGCTAAGCCCAACCAGAATCGACTACATTCTGGGCGTCATGAAATCCTATACCACCAGGGTAGGCGCAGGCCCCATGCCTACGGAGCTTCGGGATGAGACTGGAGAGTTGATTCGAGAAATAGCTCAGGAATATGGGGCAACAACAGGGCGACCGCGCCGTTGCGGCTGGTTTGATGCAGTCGCCGCCCGCTACAGCACCTTGCTTAATGGCTTCAGCGGAATTGCCCTTACTCGCCTTGATGTCTTGGACACTTTTGCCTCTATCAAGATATGCATCGGTTACAAGGTAAATGGTCAGACTATCAATCAATTCCCCAGTAGCTCACTACTACTCGAAAGATGCCAACCGGTGTACGAGGAGGTGCCTGGCTGGCAATCCCCAACAGCCCACCTGCGCCGTTTCGGAGATCTGCCGCCACTAGCTCAATCCTACGTAAGAAAGCTGGAGAATCTTGTCGGTTGCCCCATCGATATCATTTCCGTTGGCCCCCAGCGCGAAGAAACCATCACAGTAAGACCTGTCCCGTAAAAGATAGCACAGGTTACTTGAGATAAACCATTACTATGGTATCTCCATTCAACTGACGAATTCCTGGTGGCTCTTGATTGGACTGATTCTCACTGCAATTATCTTCGTTATCCGCATTCCTGTCGTTCGTCTCTCGGCCCCCAGGTCTATCCCCAAGGAGGACGCATCTCTCATGGCAGTACTGGTGCCCAGAGGATTGGCCGCCGCTGTGTTGGCTCTCATCCCAATTCGTGAGGGCGTTGCTGGTGGTGACCTCATCCAGAGTGTCACCTTTGCTGTGGTTCTATTCAGTATCGTTTTGATGTCCATTCTAATCTTCCTCCTGCAGAGAACGCCGTTCTCGAAGTTGTATGCATTGATGTTCTCGGGGTTTGCAGTGCCTGTCCAGCCATTGACTGCAACAGGCAAGAATCCAAGCGATAGCGGACAGCTCGGGCCATGAAGACTGTTTGTATCACGCCCCTGCAATATGCTAAAGTCGTTTCTATCTCAGGAGACTTCAACCGAATTTCAGTAGTATTGAGATATTGATATTGAAGGGGGCCGGAATGTACGAAAACATACTCGTGTGTTTAGATGGTTCCAATCTGGCAGAACAAATTCTGCCTCATGTGACGGAGCAGGCCAGCCGTTTCGGTAGCAGGGTAGTACTCATAGAAGTAGTTGCCGACGTACCGATTACCGTTGCGCCGGGAGACCCGCAGGTCGTCGTCGAACAGTTTGGCCGAATTCCGAGGGCAAAGCATGAAGCCGAGAGCTAGCTGAAGTCTGTGGCAGAACTGCTACGAGGGAAAGGCCTGAAAGTGGAGTGTGTTGTTCTGGAAGGACCTGTCGGGGAGACGATCAGCCAGTATGCCGAAAAGAGTGGACTGGATCTTATTGCTATTGCCACTCATGGCCGCAGTGGCTTGGGGAGAGCGGTGTTTGGCAGTGTAGCAGACTATGTATTGAGGCACTCGAGGTTGCCCGTCCTGTCCATAAGACCGCGAGCTACTGGGAAATAGTGCACCTATCATCACGCAACTGAATCACGGCAGGGCCAGAGGATCCCTACCTAGTTTCCCTGGAGTAATAGAGAGCTGCGAATACCGCCTTAGCTATAGTCGTTCTGGGCGGCGTTGTTCTCCTCGCTCATCTGTTCACCGAAATCTTCAGCCTCTCCAAGCTCCCCGATGTTCTCTGGTTAATCTTGATCGGCCTTCCATGCTAGGCTTGCCTTCGTCTATCACTGACAATGGATCCTCGCAACATGCTCCAGAGAGAAAGGTATCGTTGTTCAAGGTTGAAGCTGTAATTGCCCAGAGCCCACCTGTTGACCAGCCCCTGTATGGCAGCAGTGACAAGAGTTGCGGCCTCTTCCGGGTCGATGTCTTTCCGTATTTCTCCGGCCTTGATCCCCTCTGATAAAATGTCCCGAATATGACCAGTGTACCTGTCCAGGGCCTCTGATGCCTGCCTATTTAACTTCTTGTCCCCCAGGCTGATGACTTCAGCAATGACCTGGAAAGAGACGCCCTTCCTCTGTTCAATGGCAGATATGTGATTCTTCAGCGAACTGTCGAGGATCTCCAGCGGCGTGTGCCCGGCAACAGCAGCACCACCTTCCCTGATGTCTCTCACCAGGTCTTCTTCCACACGCTCGACCATCAGGGACAGGATATCACGCTTGCTCTTGAAGTGCCTGTAGAGAGCGCCTTCGGAGACCCCGATCTCCTTGGCGATTCTTCTGACCGTGAGGTGCTCACTGCCATATTTGACCGTTAGAGTTCTGGCGGCGTCGGCTATCTGCGTTCGCCGCACCTCCGTGCTCTGGCGTCTTTGAACCTTTTTTGACACAGTTGCCGCGCTCCGACGTCCTGATGACAATCCAGGCTTATCTTACTCTTAACGGAGCACGAAACACAAGACAAGGAGCACTACCAACGCGATTGCAGCAGACAGGCCAATGCGCCGTAAGTCAGAAACCATACGCCTGGGCAGCCTATATTGTTCACTTACTGCCGTCTCAGGTTTCGTGACAACTGCCTGCTTGGGGGAAGCAGTAAATGATGACGGAGGTTGCCCAGCCTCTCTTCTGACTAAAGGTGTGGACGTATCCCGTGCTCTGCGCGTTGATCTACGCTTTCCGTATTTCTTTGGCATAGCCTCCACCTATCGACGATGTAGTCATGGATTCAAGAAGATATGAGATTCCCTTCTACCATTCATGTAGCAAGACCGCCGGGGAAACAGGTTTGCTACCGTAGAGCCACCCTGATGCCCCATACGATAGCACCCATCACCATCTCGAGAAACAAGAGCACAATGGCAGCCATTCCCAATGGGAACGTCGTACCCAATCGGGCGTTCACAGGCACTAACACCAGGCCAAGGGCAAAGAGAATGAGCCCGCCACAGAGCGCGCCAACAGCAGCGCCATGACCCAGAGCAAGGCTCCACATTGCACCGGCCCCGCTGCCGACGAGTCCGAGCAACGCAGCGCCACACACCACTCCTAGTAAAGTGAAGAAAACCCCTTGCCATCGAGGGCCGTATGCCAGGGCGTTTCTTCCGCTGTGACTATACATAGTAGGGCCGCTCCTTTGGTCACCTTCTAAGACGGTTGACTGGGTGTTTAGGTAAGTCTATGATTACTTATATAGTAATACGCGCTGTTTGCCCTGTCAATCTTTCACATCTTCTCCCAAAAAGCGATTGGGATTTCTTCCAAAGTCATAGATGTTCTATAGCACACCAATAGGGCCGCAGAAGGCATGACAAAACAACTTCCAGAAGCGGCAATGCTCGCTCTAATCGGGGCGGTGGTAGTTTTCGCCGGACTTGCCATCTTGATGTTGGCTATCATGGTGCTTAATCGACTGCTGCCAGGCAACAAGAAGAATAAGGAGGAGATAGCACCCGGGATTGTGGAGGGACAGAGTCCTAGCAAGGAGAGTATTGCTGCTATAGCTGTCGCTGTGGCGTTACTGATGGAGGAGCATGAAGCAGCCTCCGCCAGCGAGCATGGCGATGCCCCCGCGCCTCGGCTCATGGTCAGCCCGTGGGCAGCAGCCGGCAGGCAGCAACTAATGCTTTCCAGAAGAAAAGCAGGGCACCAATGGGGAAGATCCTCAAAATAGCGGTTAATGACAGGTCATATACAGTTGAGGCAGGAACCTTTCCGAAGCTCCTGTTATGGTGAAGGTCAATGGTAAGGTCTTTCGGGTAGGGCCAGGAAAGGAAGCTCCCGGAGCCTCCCGCCAGCCTCTGCAGCGCCAGCAGTGGCTTCAGGTCCAGTGCCGTCTTCAGTAGAGCGCGGGCTCCATTGCCGGTCAAAGAGCCAATAGTAGCGGCTGATGGAGCTATGGTGGTGACCAAACATGGGGCAGGGATTGAGCCAGTCGTAGATACAGTCGAAGGCCAAGACTTAGGACAGGGCTATCCAGAGAGATGACCGCAGAACAGATACTCGCCATTATCATCTTTGCCGGCATGTTCATCGCCATCATGTCAGGGAAGGTTCATCGCTACATCCCTGCCCTGATCGGTGGTGCTGCCAGTGCCCTCGTGATTCTCATGCTGACGCACCCTGGTCCGCAGAACCTGTGGCATGTGCTGAGGTTGTACGACTTCATCGATCTCCACTGGTGGTATGGCAAACATGCTGCAGAGGCAGCCTCGGGCAGCGGACTGGAGATCACCGGTGTCAACTGGCAGACCATGGTCTTTATCGGTGGCATGATGGTCATGGTGGAGGGGCTAGCGGCAGTGGGCTTCTTCCGCTGGCTGTGCCTCCTAGTGGCCAAGCTGGTTAACTATCGTGTTGTCCCCATCCTGATCACCTTTATGCTGCTGTCCGGTTTTCTATCCATGTTCATCGACAGCATCACTGTGTTGCTCTTCCTCGCCACAGCAACCATTGAGCTGGCTCGTCTGCTCAAGTTCGACCCCGTGCCAGTAATAATCGCCGAGATATTTGCTGCCAACACTGGCGGCAGTGCCACTATGTCTGGCGATCCTCCCAATATCATCATCGGTACCCATTTCGGCTATACCTTCATGGACTTTATCGTCAATACCGGACCCATCGCCTGGATAGGGATGGTCGCCGCGCTAGGCCTCTTCTACCTCTTCTTTCGCAAGATTCTAGCCCGGCCATCCTCTGACAATTCGGCCACTCTCCCCAGGCAATACCCTGCACCAAGAGAGGCCATCCTTGACCTGCGCCTGTTCAAGATACACACTGCCATCTTCATTCTGGTTATCATCCTGCTGGTCACGCATGCCACCACCGGCCTGTCAGTGGGATTGATCGGCTGCATCGCTGCCTTTCTTACTCTCGTGGCGGCAGGAAAACGGGCAGGTCATATCCTTAGGGGAGTGGACCGGCTTACCCTGTTCTTCTTCCTTGGGCTGTTCGTCTGTGTGGGGGGGCTGGAAGCTACCGGGGTTCTGCAGGAGTTGGCCCATGCCATCGGAAATGCGTCGGGAGGGAGCATCATCATTGCAATCACCTTCATCCTGTGGATTTCGGCTTTTGCTTCTGCAATAATCGACAACATCCCCTTTGCCGCCACCATGGCTCCCGTGATCGGCAGTCTGGCAGCCACTCAGGGATTCGGTCTAAAGACTTTAGCCTGGACGTTGGCATTGGGGACAGACATCGGAGGCAACGCTACTCCCATCGGTGCTTCGGCTAACGTAGTTGGCATAGCTATTGCCGAAAAGGAAGGCTATAGGATTAGCTGGGGCAGGTACTGCAAATACGCCTTGCCAGCAATGCTAATCGTTCTTGCCCTCTGTCACATCTACCTGGTTCTGAGGTATGCCTAGCCCGGACAAGCGGTGTGACATTACCCCTCTTCCTTATTTTGGTGGTTAGGTGCAGAAAACCAGCGTATAATACTGGAAAACGGACGTTATGGAGCGAATAATCTCAGGCAAACCCAAGGAAGATGATATCACCCTAGATACCAGCCTCCGTCCCAGACGCCTTGCTGAGTATATAGGGCAGGATAAAGTCAAAGAGAACATCAAGATATCTATTGCGGCAGCGCAAGCAAGGAAGGAATCTCTAGACCACATCCTGATCTATGGACCACCGGGCCTGGGCAAGACCACCCTGGCTCATATTATTGCCGCCGAGAAGAGGGCCAGCATCAGGGTCACCTCCGGCCCGGCCATAGAGCGCGCCGGGGATCTAGCCGCTATAATAACCAATCTTCACGAAGATGACATTCTATTCATCGACGAGGTCCATCGCCTCCCCAGGATAGTAGAGGAGGTTCTTTATCCGGCGATGGAGGACTTTGCCCTGGATATTGTCATCGGCAAAGGGCCGGGAGCCAAAAGCCTGCGACTTCACCTCCCGCACTTCACTCTTATTGGGGCCACCACGCGCTTCGCCATGCTCAGCCCTCCTTTAAGGGACAGATTTGGTTCCATATATCGACTCGATTTCTATGACCAGCAGGCTATGGAGATAATAGTGAAACGCTCTGCCAATATTCTCAAGATAGAAGCGGATCTAGAAGGGATAAAGGAGATTGCCTGCCGGGCCCGAGGAACACCCAGAGTGGCTAATCGACTGCTCAAAAGGGTGCGGGATTATGCCCAGGTCATGGCAAAAGGAGTGATCACCAATGAGGTAGCTGTCAAGGCACTGGCCAAACTTGACGTGGACAATATCGGCCTGGACGAAATAGACCGCAAAGTGCTGCGGACTATCATCGAGAAGTTCGATGGTGGCCCTGTGGGACTGGAGACAATCGCCGCCTCTATCAGCGAGGAGGCAGATACGATTATGGATGTCTACGAACCTTATTTACTGCAACTGGGTTTTCTGGAACGAACACCGCGGGGCAGGGTAGCCACGCGCCTGGCCCACAAACACCTGGGCCTACCCTACACGAGAGGACAATCCCCTCAGGCAGAATTATTCTGAGACTAATACCATGACTTCTTTGCTCCTCCACACCTGCTGTGCGCCCTGCGCCACTGGCTGTCTTGAACACTGGCAGCAGAAGGGGTTAGAGGTCACCTCTTTCTGGTATAACCCCAATATACACCCCTTTACCGAGCATCAGCGGCGGTTGCAGACCCTGCAGGGATTTTCAGAGAAAACGAATACCCCCTTGATCATCTCCGAAGGCTATGACATTATCGAGTACTTCAGAGCCGTAGTGGAGCACGAAAGAGAACGCTGCAGATACTGCTTTCGGCTCCGCCTTTCTTTCACAGCTTCAATAGCCAAGCTAAAGGGCTACCAGGCTTTCAGCACTACGCTACTCATAAGTCCATACCAAAACCAGCAGATTCTAAAGGAAGTGGGAAATGAGATTGCCCAAAAAGAGGGAATCGAGTTCATCTGTGAGGACTTGAGACCCTGTTATAGTGAAAGCCGCAGGATAAGCAAGGAGCTCGACCTGTACAGACAGAAATACTGCGGCTGCGTCTACAGTGAATGGGAACGGTTCAGCAAAACGAAAATAGACAAGGACTAGCGATTAACCAAAATCAGCATGACAGGAGCCGGATCACTTCGGAATGCAGAGACACCCAGAACCGGGGCTGACCGGCGGCGCTTCACTATGGCCATCCCAGCCAATCAAATGCACCCACCATACTCAGGCCCACAAATAACATCACCACAGAAAAAGCAATCCTCAGTATGTCTCCCTTGAGCCTGTGCGCCATCCACGCACCAACCTGCGTCATGACTATACTGGTCGTTGCCAGACAGATCCATGCAGGAAAATTGAAATAGCCTACGGATTGAGCCGGCAGTCCGGATACACCCAATCCGTTCAGGATATAACCCAATGCCCCCGCACTACTGCTAAACAACATCACTGCTGTCGAAGTGCCCACGGCCCGATGCATCCTGAATTTGAGCACTATTGTCATCACAGGCACCATTATTATCCCACCGCCAATTCCAAGGAGGCCGCTGACCATTCCTAGGAGGAACCCGCAACAAGCCCAAACCAGGGGATTCATATCCGGATCCTCCTCAGCGTCCGATAACTTCGATGTGAGCAGCCTCACGCTGGCAAGAATGACCACTGCCCCAAAAACAACCTTTATCACACTCCCGCTGATGAACCGCGAAGTCAGTGTTGCGCCTAATACTGACCCTGCTGCCGCCGCGATACCAAGAACAATAGCCGCCTTCCACCAGACCGCTCCCCTTCGATGGTGGGCCCATGAACTAAACACAGCCGTGGGGAATATAACCAATAAACTGGTGCCAAAGGCCAGTTTCACTGCTGCATCGGTAGGAATGTCCATACCGGTGAAGACGGCCACCATCACCGGAACCATGATGAAAGCACCGCCAACGCCCAAGAGCCCCTGGCCCAGGCCAACCACCACACCGGTTACAAGCAATATGCCAACAACACCAGGTTCCAAAGCTGTCCTCTAGTCAACCACCACTGAAGCAAACTCGTATTTCGATACGCCTGTAATAAATTGGGGTAACTATAAAAGAGAGAGGATTACGAAAACGATGCCGCTACGATATCAGAGCAGAACGGCCGGAGTCGCCACAAGTCCCAACTATTTCTTCCTGAGAACCGTAGCCTTGACTGCCTTCTCGATCTCAGCCGCAGTCAAGCCATAGCGCTGCAGCAGTTCATCAGGGGTTCCTGATTTGGCAAAGACATCCTTGATAGCTACAAAAGCCATGGGCACGGCCCAGTGCTGGACCACGACCTGAGCCACCTTGCTCCCCAACCCCCCATGTTCCAGGTGCTCCTCAGCCGTAACAATAGCCTCGGTCTCATTAGCTGCCAGAACAATAGCCTCAATATCTAAAGGCTTGATAGTGGACATATTCAGTACCCGGCAGTCAATACCCTGTTGTGAGAGGTTCTCTGCTGCCTCCAGAGCCCTGGCAACCATTAGTCCACAAGCAATAATAGTCGCATCAATGCCCTGTCTCAAAGTCGCCGCTTCGCCCAATACAAATTGATAGTCATCGCCCAAAATAAGAGGAGTCTTAAGACGACCCAAACGTACATAGAAAGGTCCCCTGGTGGCCGCAGCCACCCGAATTACCTGAGCAGTCTCAATAGCATCTGCAGGAACAACAACAGTGAACCCGGGCAGAGAGCAGGCAAGAGCCAGGTCTTCAATCGAGTGGTGAGACAAGCCATCCTCTCCTACACTGATCCCGCCATGAGTAGCGACCACCTTGACATCGTGGCGGGGTTGCGCCACAGACATGCGCAGTTGGTCATAGCAGCGGCCGGTGGCAAACACAGCAAAGGTACTGGCGAAGGCAATCTTCCCCGAAGCAGCCAACCCGGCGGCAATGCCTATCATATTCTGCTCGGCAATACCGCAATCAAAGAAACGGTGGGGGAATTCTCTGGCGAAGAACTGGGTCATGGTTGACTTCGAGAGGTCAGCATCAAGAACAACGATGTCCGGGTTCTCTTTGCCTAAAGCCACCAAAGTCTTGCCGTAGACTTCTCTGGTAGAGGACTGTTCCCTGACTTTCACTCTAGGCCAATTCCTTCAGCGCTCTCTCTGCTTCCTCCGGCGTGGGGGCCTTGCCATGAAAGTCCACATTGTTCTCCATGAAGCTTACCCCCTTGCCCTTAATAGTATGGGCAATAATCGCCGTGGGCTGCCCCTTCACCTTTTCTGCCTGCGCAAAAGCAGCCAGGATCTGGGCCAGGTCATGACCATTCACTTCAATAACATACCAGCCAAAGGCACGCCATTTATCGGGAAGGGGCTCAAGGTTCATCACCTGCCGGTTCCAGCCGTCGATCTGCAGTTCATTATGGTCAATAATAGCCACCAGGTTATCCATCTTGAAATGGGCTGCGGCCATCGCCGCCTCCCAGACCTGCCCCTCGTCACATTCCCCGTCACCCAGAAGGACATATACCCGATAGGTTTGAGAGTTGAGGCGGGCAGCCAGGGCAGCACCGATACCAAAGGACAGTCCCTGGCCCAGGGAACCACAAGTCATCTCTACTCCGGGCGTGCAAGTCTTATCAGGATGGCCCTGAAGCCTGCTATCCAGCTTCCTCAAGGTACACAGCTCTCCTACAGGCATATACCCAGTTTCAGCGAGAGCAGCATAGAGCAACGGCGCAGCATGCGCCTTGCTCAGAATGAACCGGTCACGATCAGCCCAATGGGGCTCCGAGGGTCGATGGCGTAACACACGGAAGAAAAGAGCAGTTACAATCTCTACAGATGAAAGCGAACCACCCGGGTGGCCGCTGCCTGCTGCAGCCGTCATAGTAATAATATGACGGCGCAGAGTTTTGGCTACTGCCTCAAGGTCCTGATTCGTGGTCTGGTCTTTGCCCACAGAAGAGACGGCCTCAGCCGAACTACAGGCTACCGAGGCAGAACGAACACCTTTTGGAATTTCTTGCCCAGCCGTTGCCAGAATTACCTCGCGGAGCAATTATACCTTAACCACTGATCGAGAGACAATAGAAGCACAATGCGGCTGACGTGTCCCCTCCTCAGTGTGGTAAAATCAAAGTCTGCTGCAAGAAAAAGACATTATGGGTTACACTATACGCCGCATGGCGGTTGAGGATATCTCCCAGGTAAGTGGGATTGATCGGGAAGCCTTCCCTACCGAGTGGCCTCCCCCTTCTTTCAAGAGAGAGCTCAATAACCCCTTGATCCGCTACCTGGTTGTCCTGGATGACTCTGTCACCCCGTCCGGCAGCACTGAAGTCACTGAGCACAAGACCAACGGAACATGGGGACGCTTATTGTCCAGAGTGCGCCATCTTCTAGCCACAGGCCATCCCCCCAGCAACTCGAGCATCCCTCCAGACAGAAAGAACATCATTGGCTACGCCGCCATCTGGCTTATGGTGGATGAAGCTCACCTGACCTCCATCGCGGTGCGGAAAACGAACCGCCGGCAGGGCATCGGCGAGTTGCTGCTCATCTCCATTATAAAATTGGCGGTGCAAATGAAGGCCGAGGTAGTTACTCTAGAGACAAGGGTCTCCAATCTGGAAGCCCAGGCACTTTATGACAAGTATGGCTTTAACAGGGTGGGGCTACGCCGCCGCTATTACACGGACAATAGCGAAGATGCCGTCATCATGACCACTGATAAGATAACTTCTCCCTCGTATCAGACGAGGTTTCGAAAACTGGAACGGAACTATATCGAAAGATACGGGACAGCTGCAATGCTAACCACTCCCCCACTCGGCCAGCAGACAGCCTGGCCATAGCCGACTCGGCCTGCAGCATCTTTCCCTCTACCCGTACTCGTAGGATACCCCAAAGTGTCCTCTGGGATAGGACCACTCTATAGCCTCCCGACTACAGGAGATATGACAGCTCCCGCATTCGAGGCAGCCCTCATGGTTGAAGCTGATCTTGCCCTCCCGTGCCTTAAAGCATTCCGCAGGACAGACATAGAGGCAACTTTGCCGTTCGCACTGGCGGCAGATCTCCTCCTTCAGGCGAATATGGGGTTCCGTGTCAACTTCGTATGTGTTGAGTGCCAGCCTTTGCTCTATGGTCATCAAACTCATATCGTTCTCCTGGCTGCCAGGCCGTCCCGAAGCAACTGCCAGAGAGAGACCTTCCCCTTCATCTCTTCCCGGGCCAACTGCCACACGGTCTTCTTCGGTTTCCCATCAACCCTGAATATCTTCTCCGCCAGGCTGCAGGCCAGGCCGGGATAGAGGCTGTAGAGGCGCTGATTCTCCAGGAAGTCGGCAGACTGTTCGAATTTCTTCAAGTCCCGAAGGACAAAACTCTCCGCCAGCAGCTTCTCATACTGAGAGAGTGTCTCTTTGCTGAAATCACCTTTTGCTTTGGCCAGCTTCACCGTCTCCGCCGCGGCCATCCCTGAGGCCAGGGCAAAATTCAGCCCTTCCAACGCCCTGCCTGTCGCCAGCACCAGAGCCGCCGCATCGCCAGTCACCAGCAGACCGTCCGTATATAAACGAGGCACCATCCTCAGGCCGCCGGCAGGTACCAGATGAGCAGAATACTCCACCGTGGTGCCACCTTTGATCAACTCCCTTACTGCCGGGTGTGCCTTGAAACCCTCCAGAAGCTCCACGCTCTTGAGATTGTTCTCAATGAGCGCCTGCAATTGCACCACCACACCCAGAGAAAGGCTCTCCTTGTTGGTGTAGAGAAAACCACCGCCATGAACACCCCTAGTGCAAAAACCCAGGAAGTGCATCGCGGCCCCACCATCGCCAGCCACATTGAAGCGCTCCTCTATAACCTCCCGCCGCATCTTGATGACTTCCTTCACTCCCTGATTAACATTCTCAGGGGAGAGCTTCACACCCAGGCCAGCCTTCCCGGCCATAACGGAGTTAACCCCATCAGCCGCAATGACCACCTCCGCAGGTATCCTATCCCCACCAGCCACTATCCCTACCACCCGCTGACCGTCCCAGAGGAGGTCATCAACCCGAACCCCTGTAATCACCACCCCTCCCGCCTGCTCCACCTTATCGGCAAACCAGCGGTCAAATCTGGCCCGGAGCACCGTGAAACCATCATAGAGAGGCTGATCAAGCCCTGCCGAGTTGAAGTCAATGGATACGGATGTCTTCTCAGAGAGGAAGGTAATTACATGGCGGCTGACATGCCGCTCAACCGGCGCTTCCTTCCAGAATTCGGGGATCAAATCATGGAGAACCGGCCCATAGAGCACGCCGCCGGTCATATTCTTCACCCCGGCGAATCTGCCCCTTTCCACCAGAAGGACCGCCAAACCCCCCTTTGCCAGGGTATAGGCAGCAGCACAGCCAGCCGGGCCGCCTCCCACCACGATGGCGTCAAATCTCTCCTTCATGGCTGATTAAGTATAATAACCGAGCATGCCCGCTGCAAGCCAGCAGGGGGCATGCTCGCGAACCGCCCATAAACTCTGGATTCCCGCTTTCGCGGGAATGACCTTCATTGGGGAATGAAGGGCCTGTCCCTACAGCTGACCGGTATCCGGCGGAATTCTCCATTGATTGATACTTGCAGCCAGTAAGACAAAGCCCTTACAATTACCACACCATGATCGGGATGGTAAGAGAGGTTCACTGATGAATCTGGCTGTCCAGCTAGCTCCTGCCCACCCCCGAGGACTCCTCTTGAAAAACCCGGTGATGACGGCCTCCGGCACCTTCGGCTATGGCACAGAGTACGCCAGTTTCGTTGACACCCGGAGATTGGGGGCTATCGTCTGCAAGGGAACCACCCTCAAGCCGCGTGAGGGAAACCCCCAGCCGCGCATAAAGGAGACCCCGGCCGGCCTGCTCAACTCAATAGGGCTGCAAAACATCGGTGTAGAGGCCTTAATCAAGGAGAAGGCCCCACTCTGGGCCTCATGGCAGGTGCCTGTCATTGTCAATATTGCCGGTGAATCCGTGGATGATTATGCCAGACTGGCCTCCAGATTAGATGGCGTAGCCGGAGTCAGCGGCCTCGAGGTGAATATCGGCTGCCCCAACGTGAAAGCAGGGGGCATGGAATTCGGCAAAGACCCAAAAGCGGCTGCCACCGTGACCAAGGCGGTGAAAGCAGCCACCTCTCTGCCCGTTATAGTGAAGCTGACCCCCAACGTGACGGATATCGTCAAGATTGCCCTGGCGGTGAGCGAGGCCGGTGCCGATGCTGTCTGCCTGATCAACACGTTAAGGGGAATGGCCATCGATACTGACACCCGGAAACCGTCCCTGGGCAACATCTGCGGCGGACTATCCGGGCCAGCCATAAAACCCATCGCCCTGTATATGGTCTATGAGGTCGCCGGGCAGGTGAAGATCCCGATTGTGGGCTGCGGGGGCATCAGCTCCGCTGAGGATGCTCTGGAGTTCATCATGGCCGGCGCCAGTGCTATTGAGGTGGGCACCGCCCAGTTCGCAAACCCTCGTGCTCTGCTCGACGTCCTCGAAGGCATAGAACGATTCATGCAGAAAGAAGGGGTAAACGAACTCTCCGAGATTATTGGCGCGGCCCGGCACTAGCCCCCGCCTACCCTGGGTATGACAAGAGCAAATTGCTATAATTAGATATGGTGAACTATGGATAAGGTATCAGCCAAACTGGAGACTATGGAGAAGCGCTATGAGGAGCTGAACCAGCTCATGGCCTCCGGCACCGGGCAATGGCAGAGCAGCCTGGCTCAGGAGCAGGCTGGCATCGGGCCTGTGGTCTCCAAATTCAGGCACCACAAGAAGACCCTGCAGCAACTGGAGGACACGGAACAGCTTCTCCGGGACAGCCCAGACCCTGAGATGCTGGCCCTGGTGAAGCAGGAGATAGAAGAACTGAAGAAGCGCCGCGACGATCTGATGCAGGACCTCAAGGTATTACTCCTGCCCCGGGACCGCAGCAGTGAGAAGAGCGCCATTGTGGAGATCCGCGCCGGCACCGGTGGGGAGGAGGCAGCCCTGTTTGCTGCAGATCTGTACCGTATGTACTCACGCTACGCCCAGGCGAAGGGCTGGAAGACAGAGATTATTGACACCAGCCACAGCGACCGGGGAGGGTTTAAGGAGATCATCTTCGAAATCTCCGGGAAGAACGCCTTCGGTAGATTGAAGCATGAGCGAGGGGTGCACCGGGTGCAGCGGGTGCCTGCTACCGAAGCCGGAGGACGAATTCACACCTCTACGGCCACCGTTGCCGTCCTGCCCGAAGTAGAGGAGGTGGAGATTAATATCAAACCGGACGACCTGAAAATGGAATTCTTCGCTCGCGGTGGCCCCGGCGGACAGAATGTCAACAAGGTGGCTACCGCCGTGAGAATCCTCCACATCCCCACCGGGCTAACAGTGGTCTGCAATGAGGAGAGGTCCCAGCTTCAAAACCGCACGAAGGCCATGGCGCTGCTGCGTTCCCGCCTGTTCGACAATGAGCAGAGCAAACAGCAAGAGGAAATCACCAAGGAGCGCCACGCCCAGGTCGGCACTGCCGAGAGAGCGGAAAAGATCCGGACCTACAATTTCCCCCAGAACAGGATTACTGACCACCGTATTGGCCTGACCCTCCATAGTCTGCCGGCCATCCTCGAAGGTGCCCTGGATGAGTTGATCGATGCCCTGGCTGCCGATGAGAGAGCAAAGCAACTCGAGGAAGCTTTTGCGTGACCCTCAGGGAAGCACTGAAGCAAGCCGAAGCCGCTATCGCCTCCCGCGGTATTCCTGACGCCCGTATTGAAGCCGAGCTGCTCCTGATGCATTCCCTGGGCATCAGGAAGGCTGAACTATACACCAGGCTGGAGGAGCCACTGCCTCCTTCAAAGGCCGAGATGTTCCGGGGCCTGGTAGAGCAGCGCCTCCAACATGAGCCTGCGGCTTACATCCTGAAGCAATGCCAATTCTACGGGATCGATCTGTACATCGATCCCCGTGCGATCATCCCCAGGCCCGAGACCGAGCTGTTGGTGGAGAATGCGCTGGACTTCATCAAACAACGCTTCCCAAAGGGACAGCTCTGCACTGTGGCTGACGTAGGAACAGGGAGCGGCGCTATCGCCATCGCCCTTGCCTTGCATCTGCCCCAGGCCAGGGTCTATGCCACAGATATCTCGCCTGATGCCCTGGAGGTGGCCCGCATCAACTGCCGCCAGCATGGAGTGGAAAAACAGGTACACCTCCTGATCGGGGATATACTTCAGCCTCTCCCCGAACCGGTGGACGTCATCGTGGCCAATCTGCCTTATGTCAAGGATTCGGATTTGCCCCGGTTGATGCCCGAGATCAGGGATTTTGAGCCAGCCGCTGCTCTGGCCGGCGGTGCAGACGGATTAGACAAGGTACGCCAGTTGCTCTCGCAGGCCGGGCAGAAGCTCCTTCCCCGGGGGGCCATTTTACTGGAGATAGGGCTTGGACAGGGGCAGGCAGCCCTGGCCCTGTCCAGGAAACACTTCCCCGATAGCAGGATAGACCTGATCCCTGACCTTGCGGGTATTGACCGGGTCTTAAAGGTACTGACTTAGATACCGATTGCCCCTGAATTCAAAGGCATAGATTCCTGTCTATCCCAATTCCGCCAGGTCAAACCTCATGCCGTCTCTGGCAGCAATCACGCGGACACCGGTCTCCTCAGAGAGCCGTTGGGCCACTTCCCAGGGCTTAGCCCGCCACATGGTCATTCCGAAATGATTCAGGATGGCCACTTTTGGCTTGAGGTTCTTAATGATCTCGCTGGCATCCGGGACTGACAGGTGGTCAAAGGGGCCGCCCGGCTCCAGCCTGACCACGTTGAGGATAAGAAGGTCAGCCTTGTAATGTTGGCAGAGTTCATCGAAGTAGCGCGTATCTACAAGGCAGGAGATAGTGTGATTGCCAGCATTGAATACTATGCCGTAGGTCTCCACCGGGTGGCGGTGTCTCAACGGGGTGTGAAAAGAGACACCATCGACGTGATAGCTTCCCCCCTCCTGAAGTATCTCGATGCGCTCCAGGAAGGGCCGCACATACTGCAGGACCACCGGGTCATTGTCGAGGGCATCCCTGGGAGCAAAGAGCACTCCTCCCGGCCGAAAGCCGCCTTCGGTCATGGCTTCGATCATAACGTTGACATCGCCTGAATGGTCCAGATGCTTGTGAGAGAGGATGATGGCTTTCAGCTTCGTAGCCTTGAGCTTGCGCCTGGCTGTTTGAACAATGGTTCCGGGGCCGGGGTCGAGCAATATCTCCGTACCTCCGAAATCAAACCAGAGTCCCCCTGAAGCCAGTATCTGGCTGGCCACCATTATCCTGGCACCGGCCGTGCCCAGGAAGGTAATCCCATAGTCAGACTGCTGCAATGTTTATCCTCCTCTTCTGTTATCATTCAGTATATAACAGGGCAGATCGGCAATACCATGATCCAGATAGACGGCTCAGAGAAATCGGGCTCCGGCACCATTGTGCGTCTGGCGGCAGCCCTGTGTACCATCCTCGGCCAGGAATTGCACCTGTGGAATATCCGGGCCAAGAGGGACAAGCCAGGACTAAGGCCACAGCATCTCCAGGTGGTGCTGGCCTGTGCCCAGATGTGCCACGGCAAAGTGGAAAAGGCAGAGGTGGGGTCGCACGAGATAATCTACAGGCCAGGCAAACAGCTAGTGGGTGGCGTCTACGAGTGGGATATCGGCACTGCCGGCTCTACCACCATGCTGGCCATGAGCCTGGTACTGGTGGGGTGCTTCGCCGACAAACCCTCTACCTTCAGGATCTCCGGAGGCCTCTTTCAGGACTTTGCTCCCTCGGCTTACCACATGCAGCAGGTGCTGTTTCCGCTTTTGCGGAGGATGGGAGCCAGTGCCGAACTTGAGGTGAAGAAGCCTGGGTATGTGCCCGAGGGCAAAGGCGTTATTGAGGTGAAGGTCAAGCCAGCCGAAGGCAGGCTCAGGCCGTTGGTCCTGCCTCAGCAGGGGAAGGTAACAGGCATTAAAGGCATTGCCCTTTCCTCGCACCTGGCAGAGCAGAGGGTCAGCCAGAGAATGGCCGAGGAGTGCCGCAACAGGCTCAGGGAGGATAGCTACCACGCCGACATAGAATCAAGACACGACACCCAGGCTAATCAGAAAGGGGCTATCCTCAGCATATGGGCCGAAACCGACAGTGGCTGCCTCATCGGCTCCGACAGAGCGGGCAGAAGGGGAAGGAGTTCAGAGGAGATCGGCCGCTATGTGGCCGGAAACCTGCTCCAGGATTTGAAGACAGGGGCCACCGTGGATCGGTATGCGGCAGACCAGCTGATCCCTTATTGTGCCGTCGCCAGTGGCCCCAGCGAATACGTTATTCCAGCCATAACAGAGCATGTGGAGACAAACCTCTGGCTGGTGCACCGGATTATGGGTTCCAGTACTAGCCTAGAGAACAATCATGTCAGGATACAAGGTCACCAACAATCACTTCGATAACATTGGTAACCTGCGATGCTTCCTCACCAGACTGAGATCGCACAGGCGGGACAGAAATCCACGCACCCAGTGCATGGTACAGTCCAGTCAAAATGAAGGCCCCGACAGTTGTTTACAATCGGGGCCACGGACTCAGGCGAGGTAGCGCCCAAGTACAGGCCTATACTGTAGCACACCAGCCTGCCAGGATGCAAGAAAGCGAATATGCCACATTCTGACCTATTGCCTCTCTTAGGCTGAAATGCCAAAGCGAGCTCGATTCAATTGCCTGCCAGCGGTTGGCAGTGTCCTCTTGGAGAGAAGAATCGTTCCTGGAATCAGAAATGAATACGAGTGGATCGATTTCGGCCACCGTTCGACGTATGGTCTCCGCTGGCCGTTGGTGAATATTGTCTCGTTCTTAGGTCTCTGGCTGCTGGCCCTTGTTTTTTCTGCTGGAGCATGGTATAAGCATTTAATCATAGACGATAGACGTCTCATCAAGAGGTGATAGACAATGAAAGTAACGTTCGACAAAAGCGCCGTGAGCGATGAGAGGGTGAGGAAAGACGTCGGTGAGTTTTTGGAAAAGGTCGATACCCTTGAGAAGGTGAATGATCAGATGGTAGTCATCCATCAGGATGGCAAGGACCAGGGTTACTACATTCGTTGCTCGATTTCGGCCACCGATGTTGCGTCTCTTTTGGATCTCGGTGCCCGTCTAAACCCAGCTAGCCCCGAGAGTTACAGGGCGAACAGGGATCTCCGCTTGCAGCACAAGACGTATGAACGCATGCGGGCAGATGCGAAGATGGGGCGTGAGTTCAGTGACATCATAGTCGAGTTCAATACGACATACTGCCCAAAGACGCCACTGAAGGTGTGGGGTGGTCAGCATAGGTCGAAGGCCATTCAGGACGCAGTGGAAGCTGGTTCTTCTCGCTACCATGGGTTCAGTGTCTACTTTTGCCTGTCGAAAGAGCAGCGGGCCGAGCTGGCCCTAGTGTCCAATACAAACATAGACGTATCTAACGACTTGTTTGATCGCTAGGTCGAAGAGACACAGGTTGGCCCTGAGCTTCGTAAGTGGTGCGTGGAGGTTGGCCTGCTGAAACAGGGGGAGGATTTTCCTGACCAAGGCTCGAGATCGGAGCGAGTGACCGTGCAGTCTGCGCGCACCTTCGTAGTAAACTTCTACAAAGGCAAGGAGAGGGGCCAGCAGCTGACTGGTGATCAGTTGGGCAAGAAGGTATACGAGCCCTACCTGTGCGGCTCAGGGCCATTCTTGGATCAGAACTACGCGAGCCTTGTCTCTCCAGACGGCGTGAGTCCATGGAAGGACGAGGCTCTGAAGAAGGCTGGGAGAGCGTTTGCTGAACTTCATCGTGCTCAGTATGAGGCAATCAAGAAGAGTAAGTCTAGGCGGAAATCGTTCCGCAGCAAGTGCCTGACCGATTCGGTTCTTTCGGCCTGGAGCTACGTGGCTGGCCTACTGCAACCCCACCCTGCGAGGCTGCAGAACCACCTCATCATTCCAAAGCCTCCGAAGGGGGCGCCAGACCCTCTCAATGCGGCAGAGATGTCGACGTTCAAACATGACCAGGACGTCCGGACTTATAGGGGACTGGGCACGAGATCGGCGCTCAAGGACCGGCAGAGAATGGCTCAGGTCTTCTTGTCAAGAAGCCAGTACTCGAACCTTTTGCTGGATAAGTTCCTCCTCAATAAGGCGGTGAGCACTGTGGTGGGGTTGAAGGTTCTGGAAAAGGGGTATTGAGCATAGGCCTATGCAGTTCGAAGAGTATCTTGAAACCGCAGAGAAGTTCCATGAACTTGCGTGCAACGAGCCACCTGAAGGCACTGGGAACCGTTACGTAGTAGCATCTGTGCTCTTCTCATGGATAGCAATGGAGGCCTTTGTAAATCATATGATGGAGGACTTTGCTGCTATTCCGCCTGAGTTGTTTACAGTTCATGAGCGGGGGTTCCTACAGGAGAGAGAGGTTGAGTTCTCAATGACAGGGGATACGCTTGGTCAGTTTGTCATCAAGAACTCAAGAAAATACCAGAATATTGGGAACAAAATAGCGTTTCTTATTGCCAGGTTCAGCCCAGGTACGAAGATAGACAAGGGCTCCACATTCTGGCAGAGGTTTGAAGCAGCAAAGGGTGTGAGAGATGCACTCTCGCATCCCCGAAAAGGAGTGGACACAAGCATTTCACCTGAGGAGGCATGGCAGGCCTTGGAAGTGGCGAGAGACGTGATAAGGTTCTTGGGCATAAAAGTGTGGGGAAAGACAATTGAGGTTTAGAGGAGTAGGGTGGGCTGCGCCCCATAAGCGCTAACTTAGTATGCATGGTAGTTTCTGCCGCAGTGACTCTACCTGTGATAGACGTTTGCGCGGGGGCTCCCTAAGACGCCATGATATGTAATCCCACTTGTTTAGGCATTCAACCAGTCTTAGCGCCGGAT
>JAPLHP010000080.1 GCA_026389585.1 Chloroflexota bacterium
CCTTCCCCGGATCACCCTTGGAGGCATATGAGCTTGAGGTCTCTCAAACGCAAGGCTGCCTGGAACTATAGTTAGCAGGAACCAATATGGGACATTTCTAATGAGTCAAGAAAGAGGTCATTTCTAAAGAGTCTTGACAGAGCAGCCTTCAATTTGCGGAGGCGTTCGGCATCGAGCCTTTTGACAACCTCAGGATTGCTTACCACAGCACGTTCTGCTCGTTCTTCAAACCATTTGACTGCAAATTTATCCGTGGCAACAAGAAACCCTCTGCAAACATCCTCCATCTTCACTTTGGCGCTTTCAATCTCAGTCTCCAGGTCGCTAATCTGCGTATCAAAGTCAGGAATTTCCATGGCTTTACCTCCCTCTTTGGCTTAATAAAGGCATAAGACTGCTTCGGGGCATTCCATACCGTCACAACTCAGCAGATTCTATCACCTGTTGTCAAACCTTTCCAGTGCATTCAGAAAGCAGGATGGAACTTTTCCCACCCCAATTTCGTCATTATAAACAAAAGGGTTAATCAGCAAGATCAACGGAGGTCAACAAAAATGAGGTGGAATAGCTTCAGGAAACTCCTTTCCATAGGCTTGTTCGCTGCTATGGTAATAGCTCTGGCAGTTGGCCTGACCCAATCAGGGAAAAGCCAAGTCGAGGGAAAGCTGCAACAATTTTCCTTCTATGATGAGTTGAGGGATTTTGTAAAGACCACGCCGTCCTATCCCTATTACTACAATGATGAAGGGCGTGGTTTACTAGGTATTACCCAATGGGGCTCCGAAAAGGCAACCTCTCTAGATAGCGTCCCAGATTATTCCCAGACAAACATCCAGGTTGAGGGGGTTGATGAAGCGGACATCATAAAAACCGACGGAGAATACATCTACCTGATTACTGACAACAGTCTTATCATCGTGAAGGCCTATCCCTCTGAAGACGCCCGTATTCTCTCTGAAACAGAACTGAAGGGAAGCATTAAGGGAATATTCATAAACGGTGACAGGCTGGCTGTGTTCGAAGAGGAAGCATTGGATTACCTTGATAAACCAGATTACTCCTACTATGAAAAGACCTCCATCAAAGTCTACGACGTCTCTGATAGAGAAAGTCCTGTCTTGAAGAGGGACGTTGCTGTCGATGGTCTCTATTGGGGCTCAAGAATGATAGGCGACTACATCTATGTGATCGCTACCGGATCGATCAATAGCAGCGACGATGAAGTCAACCTCCCCAGGATTTACTCACCCCAAGGGATTGTCGAAATACCCGCTTCAGAAATATGGCATTCCGACGCTCCAGATTACTCCCACATGTTCACTACTATCATGGCACTGAACATAAAGGAGGATAGCCAGGAGCCTGCATACCAGACGCTCTTGCTCGGAGGCGCCAGCAACCTCTATGTATCCTTGAACAACATTTACATTACCTTTCCGAGTCAGGGGTCGGGAATCAGCAATTTCACTTCTGATCAGAGTCCATATGTCAATAGCCTGGAAAAGACTGCCATCCACAGGATTCATATGGATGACGGCAAGATCAATTACGAGGCCAGCGGCGAGATACCCGGTTGGGTATTGAATCAGTTCTCCATGGACGAGTACCAAGGATACTTCAGAGTGGCCACGACCACGGGACACGCCTGGGGTGGCGAAACAGCAGAAGCAAATCAAGTGTACGTTCTGGATCAGCAACTGGATATCATCGGACAACTGGAGGATCTGGCTCAGGGCGAGCAGATTTATTCAGCCAGGTTCATCGGCAATAGATGCTATCTGGTAACTTTCCAGAAGATTGACCCCCTGTTTGTCATCGATCTGAAAGACCCCTTTGACCCTAAAGTGCTCGGCGAGTTGAAGATAACCGGTTACTCCGACTACCTTCATCCTTACGATGAGAACCATGTAATAGGAATAGGCAAGGAGGCCATAGCTGCAGAAGAAGGAGACTTCGCCTGGTACCAGGGTGTCAAGATATCGCTTTTTGATGTCAGCGATGTTCAGAATCCGAAGGTAGTAGGCCAGTATGAAATCGGCGACAGGGGCACAGATTCACCGGTCTTGCAAGACCACAAAGCCTTCCTGTTTGACAGATCGAAGAACCTGCTGGTGATACCTGTGTCGGTGACTGAGATAGACGCAGCAAAGTATCCCTACGGCGTTCCGCCTTATGCTTACGGAGACTACGTCTGTCAGGGCGCTTACGTCTTCAACATCTCCTTGGAGAAAGGCCTGGAGCTTAAAGGCACGATCACCCACTGCGGTGACGCCAATCCGGTGCAGAGTTGGTATTACTATTCCTCCCCTTGCTCTATCGAAAGATCCCTCTATATAGGCAACATCCTCTATACCATCTCGGACGCCGAAGTAAAACTGAATAGCCTGGGAGATTTGAGTGAGATCAAGGTGGTAGACCTGCCCTGATCACCTGACAGAACGTGCCGGTTGCAGTCCAAAACAGGTCAGACACGCTTGAAGTAATCAGACAAAGCCTTCTCATCCTTAGGGACGAAGGCTTTGTATTTTTGGGCAAATTCTTGTTTCAGCCCCTCTGAGGCAAGAAACGGCACTACGGGATACCCTACAATCTCAAAACACCCCTCATCATCTGCGCTATCACCAAGATAGGCTACCCTGCGTGCATCCAAATGCCTATTCCTGAGCAACTCCTGCAGCAGCCTGGGCTTGTTCCCGTAAATGTTCAACCTGAATTCAACAACTGTATTATTTTCTTCCTTAGGGTCATCGGCTTCACAGAAATCAAAACACTCACGGTAGCCGGAGAATGTCAAAATCCTTTCGATGCCATATCTGTAGCCAGCAGAAAAGATACCAGTGGTCTTTCCTGCCTGGTGAGCCTCCTTGATCGGTTGCAGGATTCTATGGTCGAGTCTGGCCTGAGTCTGTGGCTTGCCGGCATACCTGTCCACCGAATGGCGTATGAAGGAAACCGGCATGCCATTTATTATCTTCTCATTGAAGACCCTGAACATCTCCTTCACAAAATCAAAGCCAGCTTCACGATGACTCTCTCTGTATAGTGACTCCAACTCCATCCTAGCTTTGAGGATACGGGCTATCCTGAGAGGGTGAAGGGGAATAGAGGCCTTGAACAAGTCTGTGGCTATACTCTCCAGTACGGCCTTCTCATCCCGGTACTCGATTATTGTTCCATTCCAATCGCATATTATGGCATCAAGGGGCACAGGCAGTTACCTCTATTTGGGTGAGCTCATACAGAAGGCGACAGGGATTTCGCTGATATTATCGCTGGCAAGATTACGATAATCACCCCTGGGTTTTGACGCCGATAAACCGGGCAACTTCACCGGCCAGGGTGAGGTTATCTTAATACCAGCACCAAAAATTGATGGTCACTGAAGGAGACAAAGACATCCGCCTTCAGTGACCACAACAAATGCCCCACTTCCCCACCAGTCCACAATTGAACTCAGTGGGAAGTCTTTTCAGATTATTTACAGAACTAAACGTATCAGGACAGGCCTTAGCCCTTCCCGATCCTGAAAACCTTGGTCCCGCAGCTCGGGCACGTGCCACTTGTCGCTGGGCGCTTGTTCTTCAAAGTGACCTGCTTTGCACCCTTGATCTCTACCTTCTTGCGGCACTTTACGCAGTAAGCCTGTGGCATTGCTATTCCTCCTCCTTCAAAATCTTCTCTCGTGTCCCACCAGCATTTTTGTGCTTGTTAGGTACACTGTGGGAATGATATGCACATGAAAGGGCAAATGTCAAGAGTAATGCAACTCAAAATTGAGACTTCACAGAAGAGAATCAGCAAAGACCAACAGCCTTCTCCAGGCATTAGTCTTTGAATGTTGCCATTTGCGCCATGTATTTCGTTCGCAGTTGCCTGAAGAATTCACTGTAAGTCTTGCTACGGTAGTCAGGATAGGTCCATGGGAGTGTCTGATATTGCTCCCCATGAAAGATCAGGGTGACTTCCCCGTATATACCACTGCCCAAATAGAGACGATGTGAGTAGTCTTTTGTAGTGGCCAAAACCACCTTGGCGGCCGTGATATAGCCCGGGTCAAGATTCACCAGACGTCTTCCGCCTTCAGCCAGGACTCCCTCCAGGTTATTAGTGAACAGCTTTATCTCTATAAGTCTCTCAGGAGTCACCAGAGCGCCAAACGCCAGGAAAAGCCTTTTTAGTTCAGGCCCCATCTCTGCCTCGTAGTAATTCGTATAATTGAAATCCCATACCTGACTCTGGATATCAATGGGCCCCAACTTCTCTTGAAGCAAATCGCTTACCCGCGGCAAAAGGGATAGCCGGGATATCAGAAGGCCAACAAAAGCTTTAACCGGCTGGGGCTCCCTGGTCTTACCCATGAGTCTCCTATTGTTGCAGTTCTACAGTACCCTTTGATCCACTGCAGGCTTTCACGCAAAGCCCACAAATGTATTGTCCAATGCGCCTGGTCTTGCTGAATTCCTTCAGCTTCTGGTAACAGGCCAAGGAGTCGAATTCACTTGGCTCCTCCTTTATTGCTTTCGCCGGGCAGGCAGACAGACAGCGGTAACAGGAGCCGCAATCCGTTCGCACCGGATGCCCAGTCTCAAGTGGAAAGTCAGTAAGGATCGTAGTTAAACGAACCTGAGAGCCCAATTTTTGGGTGACCAAGAGATTGTTTCTGCCATGCCATCCCAAGCCAGCCAGATGGGCCACTTCCTTATGAGACAAATGGCCAGTCATCTTCTCCCAATCAACGACCTGTGAGGCAGCAATGGGCAAGGCAGCATAGCCTCTTCTTTCGATCTCCTGAGCAATTCTTAGGGCTGCCCGGTCCAATTGAGAGTTGAGCTGCCGATAATGATGGTAATACAAGAGATTCGGGCCATCTTCCAGGGTACTTAGCACCGCCTTGGAGACCCGTACAGCCCCTACTATGGCCAGAGGAAATGCATCTGTGGCATCCTTCGACAGCCCATGAAATGCCTCCCTTGCCCCCCGGATATCCGCCACACCAACCAAATCCAGCAAATTCATTTCCTGGATTTCTTCAAGGAAGCATTGGGTATCGTGCGAATTAAGACCCATTCTAAATTCAAGCTCCTCTCAGGGTGTCAGTCATTTGCTATGCCTCATACTCCAAAGAGCCATCAATTATGTTGGGTGAAATATCAGTCCCACAATGCACATGCTGCCATGTTGCCATTGTTACCTGGTCCAGATTCTAGCACCTTCCCGGATATGCGCTCAAAGCACCTCAAAGGAGTGCAAACAAGAAGAGGATATTAGTAGACTAAGGCTTTGGCAATATGAAGCGTTCAAGCCCTTTCAGCACCATTGTGCTGGTTTCCTCCGTCTCCAGGTCAATCACACGAATGACGTGGTTATTGGTATCAGCCACATAGAGCTTGCCACCGGCTGCATCAATACCGCCCGGCTCGTAGAATAGAGGAGCATTCCCGTCACGCCACCCGTGGCTATCGCCCAGAAATGTCCTCACCTCTTTTGTCTCTGGATCAACACGCTTGATTTTGCTGTTGTAGGTGTCAGCCACATAGAGCATGTTCTCATAATAAACGATCCCGAGAGGATGCTGCAGACGGGCATCGCGGCCAACGCCGTCTATGTCACCAAAATCAAATAGACTCGCTCCACTGCCCACCAGCGTGCCAACCCGGCCGTTGCTGCGGCTGATATCTGCCCAGCGTATGGAACTTCCCTCAGAGTCAGCAAAGTAGAGGCGTCCTTTACCGTCCAGTGTCAGTCCGCTTGGCTGAGCGAGCTCTGCATCAGCCAGCGGCCCGTCTCTAGTCCCTTCACGGCCACTACCCGCCAAGGGGCTGATCATCTTGCTGGACAAATCCATGGCCCAAATCTGGTGCGCCCCCGCCATGGCAATGTAAAGCTGATCGCCAGCCAACTCCAGGTCCCATGGAGAGTTGAGAGCCACATCAGGTGCCACACTACCCTCTCGCGGATACCAGTCTGCCTGAAAGCCAAGACCAACCAGCGTACTGACTTCTTCTGTTAGAAGATTAGCAACACGCACGGCGTGATTCCCGGTGTCAGCTACATAAAGTGCTTGACCATCCCCTGACAGCACCATCCCCTGGGGGTGATCAAGGGTGACTTCCCGGAAGTCGCCATCCCCAAAGCCAGCGTGTCCATTGCCAATAGCGTTCAGCACTTCACCACTGGCGATATCAGCCACTACAATGCGGTGGTGATTGGTATCAGCAATAAAGAGACGGGCGCCTGCTTCGTCAGCCAGAATTTTTCCGGGAAACGAAAGGGCATTTTCAGGCACGGATTCTTGCTGCAGAGATTGAACGATTGGAACGCCTCTGTTCCCAGAATCTTTCGTCAGTGATTGAACGATTGGTTTGAAGACATGATAAACACCCTCACCACTGTATCTACTGACCACCTTACCTGCCGGATCAATTATGAAGAGGGTAGGCCAGGCCTGCACACCCCAGGCGCGCCACACTTTGAAATCACGGTCATTAACAACGGGATGCTCCAGCCCGTACCGCAGAATGATCCGGCGGATATTCTCTGTAACACTTTCGTTCGCAAACTTGGCAGAGTGAACGCCTATCACCACTAACTCATTGGGATATTCCTTTTCCAAACGCTTCAAGTCTGGAATGACATGCATGCAGTTGATGCAACCATATGTCCAGAAATCCAGGATGACCACCTTACCCCTGAGCTGTGCCAGTGTGATAGGCCCGTCAGTATTCAACCAGTCCAGACCTGCTGGAAACTCTGGAGTAGAATTTGCGCCTGCAGCAGAAGATTCTGGTGGCATAACAATCAATCTCAATCAAAAGAACTTTATGTTAAGTCTCAATTGCATCCCCACTGTCTAAGGAGGCTAGATCCCGGCAGCTAGTATACCAACCCGTCTCAGACCATCGATGATCATGCTTACGGCGATAGCTGCCAGCAAGAGGCTGAACACCTTGGATACTGCCTTGATGCCACCCTGTCCCAGAAAGCTGGCAAACCAGTTACTCAGCATAAAGACAATCCAGGCTACAAGAATATTCAGAGCGAAAGAGAGCAGTACCATATACAGTGGAAACTGAGTCGCCAGGAGCAATAGCGCGGTTATCGTGGCTGGACCCACTGTCAGAGGAGTGCCAATAGGAACCACAGCCACCATTTCCTCTTTGATAGCCTCCACGACCTGGCCTGTTAATATAAAGCGGATGGAAAGGACTAGTAGAATGAGGCCGCCTCCAATAGCAAAGGAGCCTACAGGAATACCCATCAGGTTCAAAACGAACCTGCCCAAGAATAGAAAGGCCAGCCCCACAATAGCTGCTGTAAAGACAGCAACCAGAACCATCCTGTTTCTCTCACTCCTGGCCATCCCCTCGCTCATGCTGATGACGAATGGCAAGTTACCAAAAGCATCGATGACTATGAAGAGAGGTACAAAGGTCTTGATGAATTGCTCTGCCCAGCTATATTCCATCTTTCAGCCCGCCTTGAATCGGTCTTTGATGATAGAACGTCATAGTGTATAATGTCAAAGAGTGCCTGGTTTGGCACTAAGTGTCCGACCTGGTATCTGCAGCAAGAACGAGGATTCTTCAGACTCGAACGAATGATAGATGAACGCCGCATCGTAATAACCGGGATTGGCCTCACGGCACCAAACGGGAATACCCTGGCGGAATTCAGAGAGAATCTGCTCGCAGGCAAAGCTGGCGTAGGGAAAATCGAAACCCATTACATGGGTGAGGTGCTGGCAGGCGTATGTCACTTCGACCCGCTAAAGCATCAAAAGAAGAAGGAACTCCGCCGCGGAACACGCGCGGGATCAATTGCCATCTACTGTGCCCAGGAGGCCATCGCTGATTCAGGACTGGACTTCACTCAACTCGATAAATCCAGAATCGGCGTATACCTTGGGATTACCGAGCATGGCAACGTGGAGACCGAGAACGAGATATACGCCCTCAAACAATATAACTATGACGTCAAATACTGGTCACATCATCACAATCCAAGGACAGTGGCTAACAATCCAGCCGGCGAAATTACCTTGAACATGGGGATTACCGGACCACACTACACATTGGGGGCCGCCTGTGCTGCTGGCAACATAGGCCTCATACACGGCCTGCAGATGCTGCTGCTCGATGAGGTAGACCTGGCCCTGGCGGGCGGAGTCTCGGAGAGCATTCATACCTTCGGTGTATTTGCCAGCTTCAAGAATGAGGGGGCGCTGGCCTCTCATCCTGATCCTCACAAAGCCTGCCGCCCCTTTGACAGGGACAGAAACGGGATCGTTGTCTCGGAGGGCGGTTGTGTCTGCGTTCTGGAGAGACTGAGCGATGCCCTGAAGAGATCGGCCAGAATCTACGGCGAGATCGTTGGTTATGCCATAAACTCGGATGCTTTCGATTTCATTCTTCCACATGCGCCGAGACAGGCCGAGTGTATGAACCTGGCATTAAAGAAGGCCGGGTTGTCTGCCGGTGATATCGACATCATCAGCACTCACGCCACAGGGACGCAACAGGGCGATCTACAGGAATGCCAGGCACTCAGGAGTGTCTTCAGCAACGCCTCACATACCTATGCGAATAACACCAAGAGCTTTATTGGCCACACTATGGGTGCCGCCGGTGCCCTGGAACTGGCGGGGAATCTGCCCTCTTTCAACGATCACATGGTTCACTCCACCATAAACATAGACAACCTGGACCCTCAATGTGCCATTCAGAACCTCGTGATTAACAAACCCATAAAGGTTGACAAGGTCGATTACATCATGAATAATTCCTTCGGTATGCTGGGTATCAACTCGGTTGTTATTGTCAAGAGATTCGGCGCATGACACACGGCCGAATAGCTGTTCTAGATGGGAGGACACATGACTAAGGATCAGATCAGGGCCGTCGTTCTGGATGTGATCACCCAGATAGTGCCGGATGAAGATCTAAGCAATCTGAAAGGCGATGTTCGCATTCGTGACCAGGTAGAGATGGATTCCATGGACTTCCTGGATATAATCATGGAACTGCGAAAACGCTACGGCATTGAAGTTCCAGAAGATGATTATGTTCAACTAGCTACGTTAGATGGTGCAGTAGCTTACCTCGCACCGCTTATGGCACATCTGTAGCCAAACAAGCATAGAGGACTTGAGCCTTATCTCTTGAACTGCCAAAGCCCGGGCACATCATTGTATCGGTGAAATAGCGGCACCGATCACATTGTATCAACCGTGGATTATGACGTTTTGATTATCGGTGCAGGAATGTCCGGCCTCGCTGCAGGTATCAGGCTGGCCTACTTCGACAAGAAGGTCTGCATCCTTGAAAAACACTACCGTGTCGGCGGGTTAAACTCGTTCTACGACCGCGGCGGTTACAGGCTTGATGTGGGTCTTCATGCCATGACCAACTATGTTCCCAAGGGCGTAAAGTCAGCGCCGTTGCCCAAGCTGCTGCGGCAGCTCAGGCTGAAATTTGAGGACCTTGATTTGTGTCAGCAACAAATGTCAGCCATCAGGTTCCCCGAAAAAACACTGCGGTTCAACAATGATCTCAACTTCTTTGTTCAGGAAGTAGGAGAGAGGTTCCCGGCGCAGGCTGACAACTTCCAGAAGTTGCTGAAGACTATCCACGATTATGACGCACTGGCGCTGGATGCAAAACCGATTTCCGCCCGCCAGGTCGTGAGCAGTATTATCTCCGATCCGGCGCTCACAGATATGCTGCTCTGTCCGCTTATGTACTACGGCAACGCGCTGGAAAGGGATATGGACTTGGCACAGTTTGTCATCATGTTCAAAAGCATTTACTGCGAAGGGTTTGCCAGGCCGAGAGACGGGGTGCGCCACATCCTGGATCTGCTGGTGAGAAAATACAAGGCCTGTGGCGGTGAACTGAGGGTGAGATGCGGAGTACAACGCATCAAGGTATCCGGGGGTAAGGTAGAATCGCTCCTGCTCGATAACGGTGAGGTACTGACAGCGGGCAGGGTGCTGTCCTCAGCCGGTTATGTTGAAACCATGAGTCTATTATCCAACCATGATCCCAGTGAGCCCAAACATGAGACAGGTCAACTCTCCTTCATGGAGTCCATTCTGGTTCTGGATAAGCAGCCAGTTGATCTGGGACTGGATACCACCATCATCTTCTTCAACAATTCGAACCGATTTAACTACCAAAGACCTGCAGGGCCGATTGATGTTTCCAGCGGAGTGATCTGTTGCCCCAACAATTTCCAGTTTGATACCCCACTGCCGGAAGGTATAATCAGGATCACCAACATGGCCAATTTTGACCGCTGGAATAACCTGTCTGAAGAGGAATACGGGTCGCAGAAGGAGGCCTGCCTCAAGGCGGCCCTGGAAGCAGCAGTGAAGATTACCCCTGATTTTCGGGATTCGATTGTGTTTGCCGATGTGTTCACTCCCAGGACTATCTACAAATTCACAGGACATCTGAACGGAGCGGTATACGGTTCACCCCAGAAGGCTAGAAACGGCAGGACACATCTGGACAACCTTTTCATCTGCGGCACAGACCAGGGCTTTCTGGGAATCGTTGGAGCTATGCTCAGCGGCATCTCAATAGCAAATCTTCACCTGCTGAGGAATTAGCAGCCAAAATCGAAGTATAAAGAGAAGGGACAATGGCTGGCGATTGGTTAGAGGGCACAAAACCGCAATATGATGTTATCGTCATCGGCAGCGGCCTGGGCGGTCTAACAGCCGCCAACATGCTGGCCAGGAACGGGTATTCCATACTGCTCCTGGAGCACCACCACAAGCTGGGCGGCCTGGCTACATGGTTCCACAGAAAGGGCGGGCACATCTTCGATATCTCTCTGCACGGATTTCCCGTCGGCATGATCAAAACCTGCCGCAAATACTGGAACCGCGAGATCGCGGACTCCATTGTCCAACTAAAGGAGATCCGATTTGATAACCCACAGTTCTCTCTAACCACCACTTTCGACAGGGAGGACTTCACGCGAATTCTACAGGAACGATTCAAGGTCCCCGGAGAGTCTATAGAAGCATTCTTCAACGCTGCCAGGGGGATGAATTTCTACGATGATCAGCAGATGACGACAAGGGAGCTTTTCGAGAAGTTCTTCCCGGGGCGGGATGATGTGGTACGCTTGCTAATGGAGCCCATCACCTATGCCAACGGATCAACCCTCGATGATCCGGCGATAAGCTACGGCATTGTTTTCTCCAACTTCATGAGCAAAGGTGTTTACACCTTTCAGGGCGGGACAGACAAGATCATCTCCATGATGCAGGCCGAGCTCATAAAGAACGGTGTTGACATCCGCACCAACAGCCTGGCAGAGAAGATAATCATTGAGGATAGAAGGGTAGCGGGGGTTATAACAAACGGAAAGACGATCAAAGCCAGGGCAGTAGTCTCCAATGCCAACGTGAAATCAACTGTTCACAAGCTTGTTGGTGATGAGCATTTTGACAGCAGCTTCGCCGAGGAAAGCAGCAAGGTGCGCATCAATAACAGCAGTTGTCAGGTTTACATGGGCATCAAGAAAGGCCAGGGCATTGATTATGCGGGTGACCTCTACTTCACCTCGGTGGCAGACAAATTCGACTCGGTGAAACTATGCAGCAGGAATATCACCAGCCGGACCTACTCCTTTTATTACCCTCAGACCAGGCCCGGCCATGACATGTATTCCATTGTCGCCTCTACAAATGCCAATTATGAGGACTGGGCACATCTTTCCCCTGAGGAATATCACGCGTCCAAAAAGGAGTTGATCGAGTCAACGGTCGATGCTCTGGGGAAGTATGTCCCCGGAGTCCGGGACAAGATCGACTACCTGGAGGCAGCCACGCCGAAGACCTTCGAGAGGTACACCCTCCATCCCAACGGCACCTCTTTCGGCACAAAATTTGAAGGGTTGAAGATCAGCATGGGGCTGCCTGGCCAGATCCGGGGACTCTTCCATACCGGATCGACAGGGATTATCATGTCCGGATGGCTGGGGGCAGCCAACTACGGTGTGATTGTAACCAACAACGTGGACAAGTACCTGAGATCATGATCAGGCCCTTTTGGGAGGCAAGAGATGTTTAACTTTGAAGGACAGACTGTCATCGTCACCGGCGGCACCAGAGGGATCGGCAGGTCCATTGCAGAGGCATTCTTGAAGGCAGGTGCCCGGGTTATCAGCACGTATTCCTCGAATGAGGCTACAGCAGCGCAATTCCAGAAGGACAATATCCAGTTCGCCGACAGGATCGATATGCAGAGATTTGATGTAGCCAAACACGAGGAGGTAGAGAAGTTCTACAAGTATGTGGACAGCAAATACGGGAGCTTTGAAGTCCTGATAAGCAACGCCGGCATCAGAAAGGATTCCGTGCTCGGAATGATGAAGGAGACAGACTGGCGGAGCGTAGTGGACGTGAACCTTACCGGCACCTTCTTCATGTGCAAATTCGCCGTCATGTCCCTGATGCGAAAACGATACGGGCGGGTTATCGTCATCACCTCTCCAATGGGGAGATTTGGATGGGAAGGCCAGTCGAACTACGCCGCCTCCAAGGCCGGGCAAGTAGGATTGACCAGGTCTCTGGCCAAAGAGGTCGCCACCAGAGGCATTACGGTCAATTGCGTTTCTCCGGGCTTTATTGCCACCGAATTTATTGAGGACCTTTCGGACAAACTGCGGGAGTCATACCTATCCCAGATTCCGATGAAGAGGCTCGGCAAGACTGAAGAGGTAGCTGCCTGCGTTCTTTTCCTGGCTTCCAGAGAAGCATCGTACGTTAACGGTGCTGTCCTGGAAGTGACTGGAGGGCTATAGAATGGAAGAGATTCTGAAGGCCATACCCCACCGCCCACCGTTCCTGTTTGTCGATAAGATCATAGAGATCACCGATACAAAAATCAAAGCCACAAGAAAGGTAAATCCGCAGGAGGAGTACTTCAAGGGCCATTACCCGGGCAACCCGATCATGCCTGGGGTCCTTATCTGCGAGGCCATCTTCCAATCAGGCGCGATTCTGCTATCCAGAATCATCGGCCAGGTCGATGATGGCGTTCCGGTCCTGGTCCGGATCAATAATGCCAGATTTAAGAGCATGGTCAAGCCCGGCGACACCCTGGAGCTGGAAGCCGAAGTGGTGGAGAAGGTGAGCAGTGCCTATTTCTTGAAGGGCAAGGCCTCAGTAGACGGAAGAACTGCGGCCACGGTGGAATTCGCCGTCACCTTAGCCAATAATAAATAGGGGGTAACGCATGGACTTCCTGGGACTTGAGAACAAAACTATCCTTGTTTTTGGGGTAGCCAACAAGAAGAGCGTGGCCTATTTCGTGGGCCAGGCTCTATCTGAGGCAAAGGCGGAGGTCGTCTATGTCGTCCGCTCTCCGGAGAGGAAAGAAAGCGTCTCCAAGCTTCTTCCTGAGGCTATCATCTACACGTGTGACGTAGAAAGGGAAGGGGAAATCACCAAACTGGCTGACGACATTTCGAAGAAATATCCCAAGATTCACGGGATTGTTCACTCCATCGCCTTCGCCAACTACGAAGGCGGCATAAAGCCATTCCATGAAACAAGGAAAAAGGACTTCCTCCAGTCCGTTGATATCTCCTGCTATTCTCTGATCAGCATTGCCAATACCTTCAAGAACCTGCTCGACGAAAAGGCCTCCGTGGTTGCCATATCCATATCAACAACCAGAATGGCAGTGGAGACCTATGGCTTCATGTCACCGGTGAAGGCAGCGCTGGATTCCACCATCTGCTTTCTGGCCAAGTCCTTCAGCGTCTTCTCCCAGGTGCGGTTCAATTCGGTAAACCCCGGACTCCTGAAAACATCTGCCTCAGCAGGGATACCGGGCTACATTGACTACTACCTCTTCGCGGAGCACCTGGCGCTGCGCAAGAAAGCCCTGGACACCAAAGAGGTAGCCAACACAGTCGCCTTCCTCCTGAGCGAGCGATCCAGCGGCATCAATGCTCAGGGCATTATTGTAGACGGTGGCATGTCGGTCAACGCCTTCGACAAAGATATCGTCAAGAAGACATTGAGGCCGGGGTAGCGTCCCCATGACGCTCTTTCCTGTAGTTCTGCCGACCACCGAAGGCGTGGAGGGACTCAGTGGCGGGCAGAAGGTAGCCCTCCTCAGCCAATGCGCCAGACAGGCACTGAACTTGAGTGCCGATAAGGCCGGCGTCATACTTGGCAAGCTTGCCAAGGACAAGGATGATGTCCCCCTGCCATCCGGCGGTTACTACTGGTCCGTTTCCCACAAACCGAAATACGTGGCCGCAGTCATCAGCAATAGCCGGATCGGGATCGACATTGAGGAGATAAAGCCCCGCAGCGGTTCCATCTTCAACTATGTGGCCAGTGAGGAGGAATGGAGACTTTGCGGCGGCAAATCGTGGGAGGCACTGTACCGCTGCTGGACCGCCAAGGAAGCGGTGGTCAAGGCTGCCGGCACCGGCCTCGCCGGAATGAGGTCATGCCAGGTATGCTCGGTGCCGGACGAGACCCACATTTCTCTGTACTACCAGGACTGTCTTCATGAGGTAGAGCAGTTGCACTACAACGGCCATATCGTTTCAGTGCTCAAAGACAACAATGAAGTTGATTGGATAACCCGGGAAGTCCTCAAGGCACCGCTATCCTAGCTTAGTTGCAGGAATAGCCGTCATTTGCTTCGTGGGGGGAGACCCTTCGCCTTCGCTCAGGGTGACATACCACACAAAAGCGTCAGGGTGACATACCGCATGAATATCATTCTGGGCATGTCGCCCACTGCGTCGGGTCGTCCTTCCGCAGAAGGACGACAGCCACCACTCTTAGGTGTCATTCTGATATGGGCCACTGCGTCATTGCGAGCGAAGCGAAGCAATCTCTGCCACGAGCCATCAGCCATCAGCTATGAGCTACGATCGTGTCATTCTGAGCGCAGCGAAGAATCTCGATTGTTATGTTGACTTGCGACACCAGCCTGTAGGGACTGTCCGCGGTGGGGAACCAGGGGCAACGGACAGAGTCCCTACTTTGGGGAAGTGGCCGAGAAAGTGGATAGGCATGCTACGAAAGGCGTGGGCCATCTCTCTGATTCGTGAGCTGCCCTCTATGCCACGAGCTATCAGCTACGGACGTGTCATTCTGAGCGCAGCGAAGAATCTCGATTGTTATGATGGCTTGTGCCACCAGGTACTAGCTGAGAAGAGCCGCCGCCGCTGATTCTGTCACGACCCCTTCGAGCCAACCTGGTAGTTCATCACCTCTTCGACATAGAGATTCAGAAATTCCTGCACCTTTTCTCTGGAGAACATGGATGGCCTGTAGGTCAAAGAGATATTCAGAGCCCTGTTGTAGGTGTTCACACCAAAGGCCAGTGTCCACGGGGTCACCACTGGCGGTGCGCCAGTCAAATTGACTATCCTGGCCTTGCCTATGTGGGTAACCGCCGGTTCCTCGGAGCCCATCTTGGGCCAGATGATGCCCATATTGGTGTAGAAGATGGAATCAACATATGTCCGGGAGTAAACCAGGAGCCTGACTATCTGCCGGTGAATCACCGGTGGCAGACTCATGACGACGTAGAAGAAGTAAATCAGCGAGAAGGCCACCCTGTTCATGGTCGCAGAGATGGTATGTGATCTCAACTTCTTCAGCAGCCTGGCCTGATCCGCCCTGTCTGCAGGCCAGGTGGTCGGGGAGACCCAGGACATCTGGTTTGAAACGACATGGCGAAACTGCTTGGGGCTGATATTCACAATGCCCATGACCCGCACCTTGTTGCTGGCCTTTCCATGCATCCGATTCCACTTATCCACTATTCGATAACACGACGCCAGAAGTATGTCATTCACCTCGACGCCGGCCGATGTTGCTTTGGCTTCGATCTGCTTCAGTTTCTCCGGGCCTATGGTGGTATTGCAGAAGAAGGTATCTCTCGATCGCCCCGATTTATCATGGTAGACCCTCGAAGGGGAAGGAATAGCCGACAGAACCAGGCGGTAGATGACATCGTAGATTATCTTCCAGTAGTAGTTCTTTACCCTGGCCCTCTGGCTCTGGGCGAATTCAAACAGGGCATCCCTCTTATGTGACAGGCGGATATCCTCCGGCGGCTTATAATCGCCGGGAACCTCATTGTTGTAGTACTCAATGATCTTCCTTATGAAGAAGACGGCGCGGAGCCCATCCGCTGCGGAATGATGGAAGGTGAAAACCAGGGTGGATTGAGTCTCATTCTTCCTCAACAGAAGCACCCGGAAAGGAAATCCCTTCCTCAGATACAGGGGCTTGTTCATCCATTCAAAGAGATACCTGTCGTAGTCCGAATCCGGTATCTGAGCCAGACTCTGCACGGTGAGGACGCTGTTTCCCAGGTCATCCTGCACCTCGCGGTCAATCCTGAGGTACTTGCCCCGCAGGATCGTCCTCATTACCGGGTGGGCCATCTGGGCGGACATGATAGCCTGGTTCAATCTGGACGGGTCAATCTCGCCCTCGAGGTCCAGGAAAGCGTGAATGACAAAAGGCTCGTTTGTCTCGTGAAAAGCCAGGACAGTCCTGTCCATGCAATTGAGCGGTATCAATCTGCGAGACGCTTTCATCTTTCCTCGCTGGCAATGACGATGGGGATCTGTGCTATGTAACCCACCATACACAAGACACTGGGCGAAATATTACCATATCAAGGCTGCTGGTAGCAAAGGGTAGCTGTGACTGAGGCTATGCATAGCATATCACGGACAACACATGTGTTTCCCTTGACACAGGAAGCGCATAGCCCTTAAAATCGGACTTGCTGAGAACCATAGTTTTCCATAATCTGATCGTCTTTAGGGGATATAGCTCAATTGGGAGAGCGCTGCGTTCGCATCGCAGAGGTCGGGGGTTCGAATCCCCCTATCTCCATATGCCCCTGTAGCTCAGTAGGATAGAGCAGCGGTTTCCTAAACCGTTTGTCGGGCGTTCGAATCGCCCCAGGGGTATTTCAAAACCAGATCAGCCTCCCAGGGCGGTTCTTGCCTGAGTGCCAGCATATCCACATCAACCCGAGGTCAAGTTGTGGTCAATTCCTGGTCAACTGCGGATCACCTCTGGCTCAACTTTGGGTATTATGCCCGCACGTCTTTGGGCAGATAGCAATAGGGTGGACATTCTTGCCCACCCTATGATTTCTTGTAGACGGCTCTCCGCTATGACAGGGTTCTTACAGGTAATGAAGTTCTAGGCTTGAGAGTCCTTAGCCATCCGGCCCAGACGAGCAGGACAAAGAGCATATTGAACCAGTAGAAATAGTCATGGACGCGAACCCCTGTCCTCTCTTGCAGGTAGACACTCAGGGTTATCCTGAAGATGTTGAAGGCAATGAGGGTGGCCAGACCGACTAAGATTCCCATGAGCCTCTGTTTCGGAGTTGCCCCAGGCTGAGCAAACACCAGAGCCACATAGGCCCAGAGAAGCACCCCCCCAAGGCACGCCACTGTAATTTCAAAGGCCAGAGGTTGGCTTCCCAAAAGAATTGACGTACCTCTGACTGAAGCATCCGCATGTCCCAGGTGCAGTATGGACACTACAAGACTTGCAGCGGAGTCTTGCAGCAGCAAATGGACAGAAGGAAACAGCATTTGAAGGGCTTGTTCACCGCCATAAAGGAGTCCAAAGAAAACCGCGCAACGCAGCAAGAACCTGGCAAAGCTCTGCTTCTTTTCTCTCTGTACAAACTTGCCAATGACATAGCTGGAGGCGAAGAAGATGAAGAATATGGCTATGACAAAAACCAGTCCCAGGAAGAAATACCAATAGCTCATTTCCTCAATCCCCTATCACTCCCTGGCAGACACCAACCTTCTACTAATGAAATAGGCCAAGATGAATGCACCCAATGCTGCACCGATGCCAACATAGATGTTGGGGAAGACTGGCACACCGCCACCGCTACCGCCGCCACCCGCATCCTGCGGGTCTCCAAGCTGCCACCAAGACAGTACTGAGTCCTGCCCATAGATAATGTTGTTTACGGTGTTCACCGAGGTTGTGACATCCTTCCAGTTCGTCCCATTGCAGTGCAGGAGTCTCAGGTCGCCTTCAGTTAGGATGCCGGATTCATCATATCTTATGGCGACTCTTACCGGGCCAGCGTAGGTTGCAGTGGTAGTGATATGCAGCGACGGACCTATGGGAATGAGGCCAACCAGGCCTGCAGGCAAGCTGCCACATGGGCTTCCCTCTTGCGTCACTGTTGTATCTCCTGCCGCACTGACGTTGGCGAAAGTGATGGTCACGCCATCAAGCACGACCGTAACATTCAAGCCAGCCGGCGTATTGGGCTGTGACAGAGAGTAGGTTCTGAATGACGTCTCGTCGGAGTAGCTCGACCAGTTACCATTGTTGTCCTGGTATCTGACGTGCCAATAGTACATAGTATCATAGGCCAGAATCGATGAAGGGACTGTGAAACTGATGAGCGCAGTGTTGCTTGTCATCCCCAATACAGGGGTGTCGTAATTGTCTGACGTTGTGGTGATCTGCCACTGAGAGGCCGCATGAGTATCACCGGCGTCAGGGTCAGAGAAGGCAGAGGATTGCAGCGTAGGTGAAAGACTGACCACCGTAGCTCCGTCAGGTGGCGAAACGTTGCTCGGCTGGTTGGGAGCCTCACCCACCAAGAGCGAGAAGTTGGCCACCAGCGTGGTGGAAGACTCTATGTCCAGGGTGAGCGGGTTGGTAGTGTTGCCCATGACCCCGTTGATGGTCCAGGCGACGAACTGATAGCCCGGGTTGTGGTTGGCGGTGAACTGGGTCGAGCCCACGTACGGCCCACTGCCCGGCGACACCGAGCCTCCCAGCATCGGGCTGGAGCTCACGTCGACCTGGTAGGTGATCAGCGAGAAGGTAGCTGATATGCTGTGAGTAGCTATGACATTGTGGAAGGTGTAGCTGGTTATGGCTCCCTGAGGGACAGTATCCACCAGAACACTGGCAACATGGTAGCCAGCGTCCGGGGTGATGTCGAAGGCCTGGTCGCTATTGTAGTCCACCGCTGGGTCAGGAGGCGTTATCGAGCCGTGGGCACCGGCGCTGGTGGTGATGGTGAAGGTAGGAACGAAGGTGACGCTGCTCGCATCGGTGGTGGCTGTCACAGCCGTCCCGACATTGCCCGCCAGGTCCTTGAAGGCTATGCTAAAGGCCACCACGCCCTCACTATCACCTGAGGCCATCATGTAGGTGGCACTCCAACTCGTGCTCCTTGAAGGCTATGCTAAAGGCCACCACGCCCTCACTATCACCTGAGGCCATCATGTAGGTGGCACTCCAACTCGTGCCTGAGCCACTGACTGCAGCGGCATGGCCCGCTATAGTCACCGTCGGCGTCTGGAGGCTCTGGCTGGACGTAAAGGTCAGGGTGACGTTGTCACCCACCTTGGCCAGACTCGGGGTGGCATTGTTCGAGGCTATGTGGACCGCCGTCAGGGTGGGAACTGTCGTGTCACCAGGTTTAAGTGCGATCAAAATCCCGCCGTTTCGTTCTGAGGATGAGAGCGTTGCCGCTCCAGCACCCGTACCGCCGGCAGTTCCTTTCGTAGCCCAGGCCGCGCCGACAGATGCGGTAGTGGTCAGCTGGTTATCGTAGAGTTCGGTCAGTGCACCAGGTGATGTTGTCGTCCACCCGGAATAGGTAGGGTCACCCTTGTCCGCCATCCCGAACATAATCACTACCGCATTGGCAGAGGCTGTAGTAATAGTGGTCGCTGCCACAGCAGTGGTACTGCTTCCTGATACTAAAATAGTCCCGGGAGCAACATCAAAAGGAGTCGCCCCTGATGTATCAACTCCTGAAAATGCAACAATCGAGCCGACTGCACCGTCTGTGCCGGTACCGAGGGCAAATATGTAACTTGTTGGTTCTGATGCGCCAGCCACTTTATACAAGACAGCGCCACGGCGATGGGTGATAGTACCACCAAGATCTGCGCCAGCCACTACTGTCCACCCGCTTAAGGTGGGGTTAGTTGTGTCATTACCAACTTGGGCAATATTCACGAGCAGAACATCACCCGCCACAACGCCGGTGGGTTTAGCAATAGTCAGGCTTGTGCCGGTGGTGGTCGCCGTCGTCGCGGGGCCCCGCAGTGCTATGGCAGCGGCTACCGGCATGGTCTTCGGGCCTACTAAAACAAATGCAAATAGTAATAGAACCAGCAGGGCTATCGGCAACAAGACTTTCTTCATTACGTTATCCCCTCTCTTATGATTTACCTTATCACATGTCCATCCCCAGCGTCCTTG
>JAPLHP010000081.1 GCA_026389585.1 Chloroflexota bacterium
CAACTGAGCAAGCAGGCTGAGCAGCGCTTGGCCGAGGCCTACCTCCCCCTCAACCCCGCCGCCCTCAAGCGAGCCATCGATGCTAAGATCAACAGCCTCCTCCAAGCCTACGAAACCAAAAACCGGACATCAGGAGTTGATACCCACAGAAAGCTGGACCCCCGTATGGTGACATCTTTCATGATTCAACAGGCCACCGTTGGGTTACCTTCTTAAATGAGTTGACACGTCTTGAGCCAAGTCAGGTATTAGCCCTCTTCGTTGAACCCTTCCACCTGCACCAGGCATGCTATTTCAACCGAGGCTTTCAGTTTCTTTGCCGAGGGATATTTCTTCATCTCTATGGCATTGAAAAAGCACCTTTCAACGCAGTCTTGGCAGCCCGTGCAGGAATCCTGATCCACATCGGCCCTCAGGTGGCTCTTCTCCAAAATTCGGCCTATGGTGCCGAATTTGAAGCCGGCATCGATCTGCGACAGGTAGTACCGCCAGCGTACTTATCCATCTCCTAAACCCTGCTTTGATCGGCCCTGCTCTCCGCCACAAACCTGTGGTAGCCGGCAAACCGACGCAGCGCCCGGCAGGCCCTGCGCAGGGAGCTATAGGTTGTTATTCCGGCCTGCCTCAGATCGAGGACAAACTCTGCTGCTTCAGCAGGCTTCTCCTGCTCGTGAATTGCCGCGACCACCGGCTTGCCCGTGGGGCCCTTATTGTTGAAATCCACGATGCAGGCCTTGATTTCGGCCAGTGCCTGAGGGGAGAACCACTTTGCATAATCAGCGCCCATGTGCAGCACGATGATATCTACCAGAGGGTCAGCAGCCAACGCCTCCAGGGCCCGCAGCAGCAGAGCCGTACTGGCGAATACGCTGCCGGCATCCAACGGATTAACCACGCTCTGATTTATCAGGGTCATAAATTCCAGAAGCCTGGCTCTCGTCTCCGCAGAGAGGGCTGGCAGTTCCAGTCCTTCCTCAGCACAGGTATCGGCAGTGGCCACGTTATTGCCTCCGCCACCTCCGAGCACGGCCAAACGCGCACCCGGCGATGGTTTCAACTGGAGCAACGTCATGCTGACATCGGCCATCTCTTCAATCGAGCCGACCTGTATCGCTCCGGTCTGTTTGAAGAAGGCATCCCAGATCTGACCGTCTCCCGCCAGAGAACCGGTGTGCGTCGCTGCAGCCCTCGCCCCTGAGGCAGTGAGGCCTCCCTTCCAGACGACGATTGGCTTGTGAGAGTCTATCTGCCTCACCAGTTCGACGAGCCTGCGGCCGTCCCTGACACCCTCAAGGTACATACAGATGATGCGGGTCTCCGGATCGGTAGCCAGATACTCCAGGAAATCGGTGCAGTCCATCATCACCGCATTCCCGTAGCTGATCACCTTGCTGAAGCCAATGCCGAAGGCTGGCCCAATCCTCACATAACCCTGGCCATGGCCCCCGCTCTGTGAGAGGAAGGCCACCGGGCCCTGGGCCAGCACGATCTTGTCATACATCTGCATGCGGGCAGACGGCACATGGTAGCCCAGGCAGTTAGGCCCCACTACGCGAAGGCCTCCTCTCAAGGCGATCTCCCGCACCTTAGCTTCCATTTCTCTACCTGCAGCCTCACCGGTTTCAGAAAAACCCGCAGTAGCAATTTGCACATTAACCACCCCGGCAGCCACACAGTCTTCCAGCACCCGGGGCACCGCTGCCAGCGGCACCGCGACTATGACCAGATCCAGCGGTTCAGGAATGGCTGTAACGCTGGGGTATGCTTTCAGGTCTGCGATAACGCTGGCATTAGGGTTAACCGGATAGATATGCCCTTCGAACCTGGCCTGCTGCAGCAGGCGCAGAAAGGTGTATCCCGTATAACCCGGCGGATGGTTGGCCTCACTCCTGGGAACGCCAACAATAGCGACGGATTTGGGATGAAAAGCTCTCTCCAGATCCGAATGCGCCGTCATAAGACTGCCACTTCCCCCCAACAATGCCATATCTGCATGCAATTATGCCCCTCCTTTTCGTGTCAAACAGCCCCGGTGGAAATTTAGCTCCTCCGTTCAGACCTGATGCAGGGAGCCTACCCTTCCAGTTTGAACTCCCACCGGCAGTGAATATCGTCCTTCTTCTCCCTCGGAGGCAGCTTCAGCGGGGTGACCTTGATCCTCGGGTTTATGGTGTGCGCCCTCAGTGCAATCAGTTCGGTCTCAATCTGGCAGCAGATGCGGCGCTCCCTGCCCTCTCCCTCTCTCTCCAGAGCCAGCAGTGTGGGGCACCGAGTCACCGTCCAAACCCCGTGATTGGCATTCTTCAACTCAAAATGATGCTCCAGATTCCACGTCCAGGGGCTCATTTGCAGTGCTTTGATCAAGGCCGCCACATCCATACTCCCGATTTTGAACAGCTTGCAGGTCGTCTCCACGTCATGGACCTCCATCTTGTCCCACACCAGCCTGTCGCAGGCAAAGGCCATGTCATCATCCGCCTGCTGCTTCACCGTAAGATACCAGATACCGTCCAGCTTCCGAATGTAGCCCGCGTATGCCTTCAAAGCCTTCAGCAGGAAATCCTTGGGAAAGTTCTCGTAAGTGACACTGGGATCGAATTCCCCGCTGTAGTCGCTCAATTCATTCATACCGAGCCTCCTCACTATGAAACAGCATACCTCACTTCACAGAACACGGGCAACCCGTAATCTCAATGCTTCTGATCAGAGGCAATTTCAGGGGTCGCAAGTCGTCAGGGCAGACCATCGGCCGGAGATGTATCGGCAGGGCCAGAGCCCGTCGACTAAAAACGATCTGGCTTGTCTGTTATCCAGGGCTGCCCGTATACTCAGGGAAGCAAGCCCTGGTAGTTGCGGCAGTAAAGCAGCAACTATTGGAAAGGAGCCCATTCTCATGAGCAAGCCAGCGAGCCTTGAAGCCCGAATCAAAACCCTGGAGGACATCGAAGCCATCAAGAGACTGAAATGCAAATATTGGCGCTGCCTTGACAGGAAGCTGTGGAATGAACTCGCCGAGTGTTTCACAGAAGATGCGGCAGCCGACTATGGGCCGCGCCGAAAGTGTCAGGGAAGAGAGGCCATAATCCAGTTCTTAAAGCAAAGCCTGGGGCAAGAGTCCTCTACCACCTTCCATATGGGCCATAACGCCGAGATTGAGATAACCGGCGACAACACCCGCCAGGGGTACATGGGTATTGAATGACTATATAGTCATACAACCGAACACCAAGAGGAAGGGCTGGGGCTTCTACGACGACGAATACGTCAGGGAAAATGACCAGTGGAAAAAGAAGGCTACCAAGATGACCGTTGTCTTCGAAGAATGGGAGCCGAGCAAGGGCTAGCACACGACTCCTTCATACGGCCTCCATCCAGTCTTTCGAACAAAACCATATCCTGCCAGAACTTTAGACTGCCAGCAAACGCGGAAGAGCAGTTATGCCCCTGCATCATCTCCAGGGATTCCTACGAGGTGTCTCCCGCTATCCAGACTCCCATTCCAGCGGGGCCAGTCCCGTCACGATATCATCACTGGCAATGCCCCATCTGGCCGCTTGTACCTGGCATGATATGTGCACAGGTAAATAAGCCCAGCCCTATAACGCGGGAACCTCCTGCAATAGGCACAAGTTACTCTACGTCTCATTACCTTCTCCCGACCATAATTCTGGCCCCCTTGCAGGCTAACTTCAGCGACTTCTGTCACACTACGGCGAAGGGAAGCTATACTGCTTTTTCAGTACGGGAGAAAGCATTCGAGGTGTTCCTGATAGGTACTTGTTGTGGATAGAGGCTTGCCTTCACAACGGCAGTTGAGGATGTAACCATGGATGAGTGCCTCTAGGATGGCAGTCAGAACAAGGTTCTGTGAAGTTAAGTTCCTCTCTTGAAGGTACTTCGACAGTGACTTGAACCAATCCGGTAGCTCAGGTTGAGCCTTACATCTGTCAGGTGTCAGGCGTATAGGGTCTTATATCTAAGACCAGCGTATGGTTGAAGGCATCAAGCCCACCGCCCTCAGGATGCTTCCATCCCTTCCCAAAAGCCTGGTGATAGTCAACCCCTATGGGATTTTGGCCTATGGGCCCCCAAGCTCGCAACTACTTGCCTGGCAATCTCGTCGAGAGGCCGCGCATACTATCCGGGATCCGATTCTGCCGGACATCATGAAGATGCCTGGCTATATTTGGCCACCACCCCGCTCTTTATGCCGCCCCTTTCCTTGTATTCAGCTTCCACCGTCATGGAGATCGGCTGCACCAGATGAACCAGATCTTGAAGGATGCGGTTTACCGCGTGCTCCTGCAATATGCCCACATTGCGATAGGAGTTCAGGTAGTACTTAAGAGATTTGAGCTCCACCAGGGAATGGCGAGGGGTATAGCGAATCACAAGCCGGGCGAAATCGGGCAGCCCTGTCCAGGGACAGACAGCGGTAAACTCTTCGGTCTCATAGACGACCTCGGTTGCTGAGCCAGGATAGGCAAATGGTATAGCCTCAAGTACTTCGGTATCAATAGCCCTTTCCGGTTGAATATCAAACCTGCGTGCCGCGTATTTGTCGATGTCCATTTTAGACCCCTACAAGGCTCTGGTGCGCCAGTAGCCGATGAGCCGGCCTGCAAGACAGCACCAGGCCCTAGTGCATTTTATCAATCGGTTCGGGAATCCACAAATATTGATGGGGTGAGATTCTCTCACAATTGCCTTCCCGAGACTCCCTCCACATTATTGCCCCACAGACACTCAGCATCACCCCAAAGATTACGCTGCTGCGTAGAAAACGACAAACTCGATGATTGTCGTAAAATGATTCCCCACATTACGAGGCCTATTAACGCAATCAAGGAGGGTGGCCCAGACAGAAACATAGCAGACAGGAAAAGCTGCTTTTGTGGATTCTTAGGCGAGAACTGTCCTAAGAATCAAATAGCTGGCAGTCAATCATTAGAAGGTTGAATCACTTCAGCCACTTACTGGCAGATGTGCCATTGATGCTAATGGTGCTGTGGGCCACGCTTTCCCTCACAAATCCAGGAGTGATGTCAGGACAATCCTTCAGGTCACTGGGCAACTCATCCCCTAAAAGGTAAGGGAGAAACGGTTTTGCGCCCTCGTGGAATAGGGCCTCAAGATCAGACATTTCAAAATCTGGCTGTAATTCTATGGAGACACAGAACACCTCGCCTGCCCACTTTAACAGATCGCCCAGCTTCGGAGGTTTAGGGTGAGTGAGCCAGAACTTGCCTGGCTCTGTCGTATTCACAATAAAATCGACTACTACATCAATGGGCACCAGATTGAGCCTGGCATCCGGGAGGCCCCTGACCCTGAATCTAGGCTCTGCCATAGGCAATCGAAGCGTGCCATCCAGACGTCTTTTCACCACCTCTTCGCGGTCATGAAGCACACATATCCCATGGGTAAGCAGATACGGTGCCTCCGTCGAAGCCTTGCCAGGGTTTTTGAGACTCGGGATAAGAATGCCAATCTTAAAGATTGTTTTCCTCTCAATCCCACAGGACTCCACAAGTTGCTCGGCCGCTTTCTTCGACTTCTCGTAGGCATTCCTGCCTTTTTCAGTATAGGCTGTGCCTGCGTAGAAGAGGTGGGACACTGAGTTTTGCTCACAGAAGCGGATAACGTTGGCAGTACCGTTATAGTTTGTTGCCCATACCCTATCGTCACTCTTGGTGCCCAAGTTAATATCGGCAGCCAGGTGATAGACTGCATCTACCTTCATCGGCCCTTCAATACCAAGATCATCCTGAACAATATCCCCCTGAATGATATCGCAGTCAGGGAACAGCCCCTTAGCCTTGGCCACATCACGAACCAGCAATTTGAGACGATTACCTCTTTCCAGGAAACGAGGTACTACCTCTCTCCCAAGTTGACCTGTAGCCCCTGTAACCAATATATCCATTTCTTCTACCTCTAGGACTTTCTGTCAGAAGACTTCCAAAATATGGATGGCTGGCCAGTCAACCAAATGTGACTCAAACCGCAGAGTCACATTCCCCCCCTCATAGATTGTCTGCCAGCCACTTGTTCTATAACATCAAAAGGGAAGTCATTTATGACAGATTTCTCTACTTTTGTCAACTTCCATTCGGAGGAACGTAACGTTCAGGGCAAGGCTGATAGTCTGGAGGCCACAATCTGGATAGAGTCCCGGTAAGGCATTTGGGAGATGGTTTCAGAGTGTGAACTTGAAGGTCTACAAATGGCCCAGAGTTGTCCTTGCCCTGTTTTTCAAAGCTGGGCAAGGACTGTGGTCTTAAGGCTTGGTTTTGGGGATATCTTGGCTGGAATCAGGGGATTTTACATTTAGAGTGGGCCATTGTGGTCTCGAACCACAGACCTCAGTCTTATCAGGACTGCGCTCTAACCAACTGAGCTAATGGCCCTTGCCCGTAGAGTATAGTTATTGCCCGAATCACGTGTCAAGGCAAAAAATGAACCTTAACCTCTGGATAGTGGAAGGAGGAGGGATAAGTGTTTGAACTGAAACTCTCCAAAAAGGAGAGACCGACCTAGGAGTGATAACTCCCTAGAAAGGAGGTGATCCAGCCGCACCTTCCGGTACAGCTACCTTGTTACGACTTCGTCCCAATCACTAGTCCCACCCTCGGCGACTGCCTCTCTTGCGAGTTAGCGCATCGACTTCAGGTGTTACCAGCTTTCATGACGTGACGGGCGGTGTGTACAAGGCCCGAGAACGTATTCACCGCAGTATGCTGACCTGCGGTTACTAGCAACTCCGGCTTCATGCAGGCGAGTTTCAGCCTGCAATCCGAACTAGGGACGGTTTTACAGGGATTAGCGTCAGATTGCTCTGTAGCAACCCGTTGTACCGTCCATTGTAGCGTGTGTGTAGCCCAGGACGTAAGGGCCGTGCTGACTTGACGTCATCCCCACCTTCCTCCCCGTTTCTCGAGGCAGTCTCGCCCGAGAAATGCAACCGGCAACGGGGGTTGCGCTCGTTGCGGGACTTAACCCAACACCTCACGGCACGAGCTGACGACAGCCATGCAGCACCTGCACCGGCTCCCCGAAGGGTCGCTTCGGTTTCCCGTCGCTACCACCGGCATGTCAAGCCCTGGTAAGGTTCTTCGCGTTGCGTCGAATTAAACCACACGCTCCGCTGCTTGTGCGGGCCCCCGTCAATTCCTTTGAGTTTTAGCCTTGCGGCCGTACTCCCCAGGCGGGACACTTAAAGCGTTAGCTTCGGCACAGAGGGGGTCGATACCCCCTACACCTAGTGTCCAAC
>JAPLHP010000082.1 GCA_026389585.1 Chloroflexota bacterium
GCCTTCCCCGGATCACCCTTGGAGGCATATGAGCTTGGGGTCTCTCAAACGCAAGGCTGCCTGGAACTATAGTTAGCAGGAACCAATATGGGACATTTCTAATGAGTCAAGAATGAGGACATTTCTAAAGAGTCTTGACACGTTAATAAGAGGGATAGTGATGCCTTTATAGTCACTGTAGTGGTCCCGGCAAGAGAATGCAGGAGAGACGGGGCCGCGATGGAAGTTAGCTCACGTTTCTAGTAGCCACTCGAGAGCAACATGCATAGCCTTATCACTCAGCCGCAGCTTGTGCCCTGCCCCTACAATTATGGCTATTAGTTTGGGTTCTTTTGCTTTTTCATAAAGGCGCCAGGCTTGACTAGCTTCGACAAGGTCGTCATTTTCGCCCTGCAATATCAATACAGGCCTGGGAGAAATCTGATCGATCCACTTAATGGGGGTAATCTCTCTGAAGTTGTTCAGCCAGTATTCCAGAGAGTGGGGGAAATTCCCATCTCTGATGAGTCCGATTTGTCGGAAGTGGTCAATAGAGAAATCGCTTCTCTGAGGACTGATAAGTCTTCTGAATTCAGCAGGGCAAGCACAGAGGACTGTCCTGGCTACTCTGTGATCATGGGCTGCCACATAGGCTGAGGCTGCTGCCCCACCGCTGAAGCCCATGAGGCAAAGGCGGGATCTGTCCACCTTGGAATGAGAGTACAGGAAGTCGAGGACGGTCTCGAGGTCTCTCCCCCAGCCCATCATGTCGAAGTTTCCTCCACTTGTTCCGGTCCCTCTGAAGTTGAATATGGCAGTGATGAAGCCACTAGCGCAGAACTGCTCTGCCAGATGAGGATAGCCCCTATCGGCAGGATCTGCTGGTTTGCCAGAGGGTATACCGTGACAGATGCAGAGAGCGGGGGAGGGGCCTCCTTCTTCGGGAAGATGCAATTCCCCCACAATGCTGATTCCATCGACTGTGAGGGAGAATGGCTCTATTCCCATAGCTTTAGCTATACGCTCCCAGGCGAAGGGAGCCTCTCCTGCTATTTGCCCGTGATACCGTTGTTCATCAGGTGTTGATAGAGGCTGCGGGGCAAGAAGGCATGTCGATGGACATCCTCTGCATAGTACTTGGTGGGTACCCGGTGTTTCCTGAGTACTTCTCTCGGGTTGTGTGCCTTTGAGGCAATGGAGAAAGTCCACCAATTGCCGGAATAGGTGGCAATTGGGACTGTATAGAGGTCTACCAGATTGAACACTTTGCCCAATCTGAGCTGGACTTCACGGACAAAGTCCTGGTGGAAGTGGAGCGATTCGGTCTGGGCCACAAACAAGCCATCCGCCTTTAAGGCAGAAAAGGCGTGGGTGAAGCATTGAATGGTGAAGAGGGATGCGGAGTGCCCGACAGGGTCTGTCGAGTCAACGATAATCAGATCGAACTTCTCCTCTGTTCGGGCAAGGAAATCGCTCCCCTCTGTCTCTAGAATCTGCGTTCTTGGATCAGCGAAGCCAGTTGACAGAGTAGGCAAAAATTCTCTGGAGGCTTCTATGACCTCCAGGTCTAATTCCACGAGGAGAACATTCTGTATCATCTTGTGCTTCAGTACTTCACGCAGGGTGCCGCCGTCCCCACCCCCGATAATCAGAACGTCAGTTGGGTGAGGGTGGGCATGTAATGCTACGTGAGCTAGCATTTCATGATAGAAGTGCTCATCACGTTCGGTAAGTTGGACGACACCATTAAGGGCCAGCACCTTGCCGAAATAGGAGTTTCTGAAGATGAGCAGGTCCTGATGCTTCGTCTTGCGCCAGCAAAGCGTCTCCTCCACCTCGTAGCTATACTTGATAGGTGCAAAGGGGTCATTCTCATGGAAGGATACTTTGGCCATTCTCAACCTCTATTCTGTATAGCGGATCGTGGGGATACGGAAGCCGTCAAACTGGGATGCATAAGCTGTGGTATAAGCACCGGCTGACATGATGTATATTCTATCCCCCACCTCTAGTTCCGGGAGTCTCATTTCAGTCGAAATAACGTCAAAGCTGTCACAGGATGGCCCGGACAATGTCAGATTGGTCTTTCGGCCTGCTCTTTTTGTCAAGATACGGTACTTAATGCCACCCACAGCCTCCATAAGACCGTTGAATACGCCAATATCTATATAGAGCCATGTTTTTGAAGCACGAACAGCCTTAGCTATAACTGTAGCTGCCAGGATGCCAGCCTCTCCTACAAGAGCCCTTCCTGGTGCTATTTCCAGGACCATGTTTTTGGGGAAGGATTTGGCCAGCGACTCCTGGATCACCTGAGCTATTTCTTCTATTGAAGGTACGGGCTTGGTATATTCAATCGGGAAGCCACCCCCGATGTTCAACAGATGCAACTCTATGCCCTTGTTTGCGGCTGATTCCCAAACAACTCTGCTCTTGTCAATAGCCTTTGCCCAAGTAGTGGCCCTGGTGCATTGTGAACCAACGTGGAAGGTAATGCCATAGGGTTTGAGCCCGTTCTTCTTGGCTTGTACCAGTAGTTGGGCGGCTTCTTCAGCTTCCACTCCAAATTTCTGGCTCAAAGGCCATTCGCTTCCATCATTGGGTACGGCAAGGCGCACGCTAACTCTGCTGCCGGGTGCATATCTTGATAGCTTTTCAATCTCTGGATATGAATCGAAGGCGAACTGCTTTATTCCCCTGGTATATGCTTGTTCGATAAAAGCCGATTCTTTGACCGGGTTGCCCAATATTATTCTCCGAGACGGGACTTTCAACTGCAGCAACAATTCAAGCTCACCCTGGGATGAAATCTCGAAGTCACAACCAAGCTCTTGAAGGAGCTTCACAACGCCCGGATGCGGGTTAGCTTTTAGTGCATAGTAAATCTTGGCGTTATTGAATTGGCTATGGAATTCCTGATATTTCCCCCTAATCAGTTTTTTGTCTATCACTAGAGTTGGTGTTCCATCGGCTTCCAGAATAGGATCAATAGTTTCGCGCAGATACAGATTTCTACCAGGCAATTTGGCATCCTCCTTTGTTATCTTGGCCGTTGTAGAGAGCCCATGATAGCGTTTCGTCTGCGTGACTGCAACAATATATCAACTGCCGCTCAATACTCCGATGCTGGATGCAGGGGTTTATCTAATCCCTGGCAGGTTGCTTCTCGAGATGGCAGGTGTTCAATGTGGATGATCTGGTTCTGGTAGTTGGGCAGATTCTTGATATGCTCGGTAGAGGTAACAGTCATCTTTGGTGTTGAGGTCTGGTTGGAGTATTCCGGCAGTTTCGGTCAGGGGAAGGGAATAATCTCAATCTCGTAATCCAGTATCTCCATATCAAGCCTGCTCTGGCTGATAAAATCAACCACCTTTGACAGCACCTTGTTGTTCTGCTGGGCATCGTTGCTAACGCAGGCTATTCCCAGTGTAGCCAGTTGCCATGTGTCTTGGTCGTCAACCTCAGCTATGGCCACATTATAGCTATTTCTCACGCGGCTGATGACAGACTTCAATACCTTTCGCTTGTCTTTGAGAGACTGGTTCTCAGGCAAGCGAATTTTTATCCTGCACACGCCCAAGTTCATGGAGAATAATTCCTGACGCTGAAGCAATTGTACAATAGCCGAATCGGGGAGTGCAATTGTATCCGGCCGGCTTCTTTGGAGTCGCATCTGCTTTGATGCCATTTTGTGTTATAATGGCTCATGCTGGACAAGCGGAGTATGAGATGAAAATCGGACGACAACAAGCGCTAGCTTACCTGCTCATTATGGCGATCATAGTGGTGCTGGTGATTGCATTCCTCATCCCCAGGGGCGAGAAGGTGATTGCATTCCTCATCCCCAGGGGCGAGAAGGTACCAGAGGGCAGCTTTGACGATGCAGTTGCACTGGTTAAGGATACTGAAACCAGTGGAGGCAAAGCCACCATTGTACAGAATGGTAATTCCATTACAGTTGTGGTGGATGAGAAGGATCGGTTAAAGACAGTTTTCTATGGAACCACTCTTGACCTGCGGCAGTATCTTGAGGGCGCAGGAGTAGATCTGGGTGCTGTGAACCTGGAACCTAAGCAGGATTCTGGCTTCGACTGGGGTGGATTGCTCTTCACACTTATACCGGTGTTTCTGCTTGTTGGCTTGTTTTGGTATCTGTTGCGGGGTGCTCGTGGGGGTAATAGCCAGGCCTTCAACTTTAGCCGCAGCCGTGCCCGACTGTTTAGTGCCGCGAAAACCACGGTTACCTTTGCTGATGTGGCTGGGGTGGATGAGGCAAAACAAGAGTTGCAGGAGATAGTAGAATTCCTTAAGTCCCCAGAGAAGTTTATTGCCTTGGGAGCGCGCATACCTCGGGGGGTATTGTTGATAGGTGCCCCCGGTACAGGTAAGACTTTGCTGGCACGGGCCGTTGCTGGAGAGGCGGGGGTACCCTTCTTCTCGATTAGCGGCAGTGAATTTGTGGAAATGTTTGTTGGTGTCGGTGCTTCCAGGGTGAGAGACCTTTTCGACCAGGCTAAGAGAAATGCTCCCTGTATCGTTTTTGTTGATGAAATCGATGCTGTAGGTCGTCAGCGTGGGGCTGGGTTGGGGGGCGGACACGATGAAAGAGAGCAAACCCTCAATCAAATTCTTGTCGAGATGGATGGCTTTGATACGTCTACCAATATCATTGTACTCGCTGCTACTAACCGGCCCGATATACTGGACCCTGCCCTGCTTCGCCCTGGCCGCTTTGACCGACAGGTAATTCTGGATCGCCCTGACATTAATGGCAGGAAAGGGATACTACAGGTTCATGCCAAAGGCAAGCCAATAGAAGATTCGATGAGCCTGGAAACGATCGCCAAACAGACAGCGGGCTTCAGCGGTGCTGACCTGGCTAATCTGGTTAACGAAGCTGCCATTCTGGCAGCCAGACGTGGTAAGAAGGTTATTGGCCTGGTTGAATTTGAGGAGTCTATTGATCGTGTCATTGCGGGACCTGAGAGGAAGAGCCGGATAATAAGTCCAAAGGAGAAGGAGATGACCGCATGTCATGAGGCAGGACATGCACTGGTGGCGAAGAAGCTTCCCAATGCCGACCCGGTACACAAGATTTCCATTGTTGCCCGTGGCATGATGGCTGGTTACACCAGGCTTTTGCCTACCGAGGATCGTTATATACAGACGCGGTCCCAGCTTATGGACCAGTTGTCTGTGTTACTCGCTGGTCATGTTGCTGAGGAGATAGTATTCGATGAGAAGACCACTGGGCCCCGCGACGATATTGAGAGGGTCACCAAGCTCGCCCGCGCGATGGTGACTGAATATGGCATGAGCGATAAGCTGGAGTTGCGAACCTTCGGGCATAAGGAGGAGTTAGTCTTCCTGGGCAAAGAGATTTCAGAGCAGAGGAACTATAGTGAGAGGTATTCACTAGAGATTGACAGAGAAGTTCGTGCCATCATCGAAAAGGCTTATGACGTGACCAGGAACATTCTGACAGAGAACAAAGCGAAGTTGATGCAGATAGCTCAGAGGTTGATTACTCAAGAGACTATCGAAGGTGAAACCCTGGAGAAGCTGTTCAACGAACCTGTCCCAGCGGCTTCTGCACAGGCGTAGCTGGAGCGAAGCCTGTTGATCGAGATAACTCAGAATCCCATCCTCCCCGAAGCGGCCATAAATGGCGTCCGTAAGAATGCCTATGGTGCAGTCATTGCTTATGTGGGCACAGTGCGAGACATGTCTCATGGCAAAAAGGTTCTCTGCTTGGAACATCAGGACTCCTTGAAGGAACTAGCACGAAAGGAATTGGAGCGGATAGCCGGGGAGATTCAGGTCAAGTGGAAACTGGATGATGTAGTCATATTTCACAGAATTGGCAAGTTGAGGGTCGGAGAGATTCTGCTGGTTGTTGCCATAGGCGCCCCTCATCGGCAAGAGGCTTTTGAGGCTTGCCAGTATGCTGTTGATCAATTTAAGCAGGTGGCACCAAGGTGGACGACCGAGGCTACAGCAGAAGGCAGATAGGTCAGCAGTCCACGCTTTAATCAACTCTTGCGTTCTGTTACGTAGCCTGCCAGGTCAGTCAGAGAGTCATAGACAGTATTTCGAGGCAATCGCTCCAGGGCGGAGCATGCCCGAGAGGCGAAATCCTGGGCGATTCTGTAGCCTTCATCAAGGACAGAGGAGTTATGGACCATCTCCATAAGTTGCTTTGTGCCCCTCCGGCTATCTTTCTCAAATGCCTCCCTTACCTCATCGCTTTCAGGACGCTCAAAGAGAAGTATCACGGGTAGGGTGAAAATACCTTTGGACAGGTCACTGGCTACGGGCTTTCCCAATGTTTCCTTCTGCCCCACAAAATCGAGGATGTCGTCTACAATCTGAAAACTCATTCCGAGGTTGTAGCCGTAGCTCTTGAGAGATTGCACTACGTCCTCAGGGGCTTTGCTTAACACTGCACCTGATTCAGTAGCAGCGGCGAAGAGGGAAGCTGTCTTATCGCCAATTGTCTGAAAATAACGCTCCCTGCTTTTGTTGAAGATGCTGACGGACTCTTCAATCTCGCCAGTGCATATGGTCATCAGGGTCTGCGCAAAGAGTTTTATCACCCGGATATTCCTTGTTTCTGCCACCATTCCGGCAGAGGTGGCAAACAGGTAGTCCCCCAAAAGGACTGCATTGGAATTGCCCCAGCGGTGTTTTATGCTTGCTTTACCGCGGCGAAGTTGGGAATCATCTATAGTATCGTCATGGACCAGGGTGGCAGTGTGCAACAGTTCTACCCCTGTTGCCATAGGAAGCAGCAAATCGAGATTATACTTGTATAATTTCCCTGTCAGTAAAGTCAGGGCTGGGCGAATTCGCTTGCCTCCGTCCTTCAGGGCGTGCTTCAATTGGTCTATCATCTCCAGAGGGGCAGTTCTGGCTACTTCATCCAGTCTATCCTCTACCTGAGTCATCTCTGGTTGAACAGGCTTGAAGATCGAACCTATACTCAATGGTCTCCTTTCTCTATGACCTGTGAGGCTACCTCTTGGTTGCTTGCAAGTCCCAATCTACTGTCTTCCTCAGCTATTATTTGCTCGTCCAGCTTGGCAAACAATGGTTCGGGGGTAGCCAGTTTCTGCCCTGGCGGTATGGCGTGGAACCCCCATTTTTCTTCTTTGGGCGTGCCTTTGAATCCCAGCATGTGGTGCAATCTCTGAGAACTGAAAGGCAAAAAGGGATAGAGGACGGTCTTCAGGCAGGAGATGATCGAAATGGAAACAAAGAGAGCGGTGGCGCAAGCCTCTCTATCCTCCTTAACTGTTTTCCAGGGGGATTTCTCATCTAGATACCGGTTCGTCTCTTGGGCCAGAGACATGGCTGCCTTTATCCCATCCCTGAAATGACATTGAGAAAGAGAAATATCCATAGAACTGACTGTGTCCTCAGCCTTTTGGAGAAGTGCCTTACTTACACTGTCAAGTTCGCCGGGAGCAGGCACACAGCCATCGAAGTGGCGATACGTGAAGGTGAGGACGCGATGTACGAGGTTCCCATAAGTGGCCACCAGTTCATTGTTGTTTCGGCGAACGAATTCCCGCCAGGAGAAATCAGCATCAGATGTTTCGGGCATGTTAATTGACATGAGATAGCGCAATGGATCGGGATCATAGCGTTCCAGATAATCTGGCAGCCAGACTGCCCAATTGCGACTTGTAGAGAGCTTTTTACCTTCAATAGTCAGGAACTCGTTTGCAGGAATGTCATAGGGAAGGTTGAGCCCCCCATAACCCATCAACATCGCCGGCCAGATCATAGTATGAAAAGGGATGTTATCCTTGCCAATAAAGTAGTAACTTTTGGTCTCCTGTTGCCAGAAAGCTGACCATCCATCTTCTTTCCCATGAAGTTTTGACCACTCCTTGCTCGCAGATAGATAACCAATTACGGCCTCGAACCAAACATAGATTCGCTTCTTTTCAAAACCAGGCTGAGGTATGGTTATGCCCCATTCAATATCTCTGGTAATAGCCCTGTCCTTTAATCCTTCTTCAAGATAGCGGAGGGTGAAATGGAGTACATTCTGCCTCCAGTGGCTTTGCTGCTTCACCCAGTTATACAGCTCATCTCTGAAGGCACTCAAACGGAAGAAAAAATGTTCCGAGTCTCTGGATTGCGGTGTGCTACCGCACAGCCGGCAATGAGGCTCTTTCAACTCAAGAGGGTTAAGCGGTTTACCGCACTTGTCACACTGGTCTCCCCTGGCCTCCTTGAAGCTACAGAAGGGGCATTCACCCTCTACGTAGCGATCAGGGAGGTAGCGCTGACAGCGGGGACAATAGGGTAAGAGCGTGCTACTCTTATAGATATACCCCTTGTCAATCAGCTTGAGAAAGAAATCGTGGACAACCTGCTCATGGTTGGAAGTGCCGGTAGTTGTGAACAGGTCGAAGTCAATTCCCAACTTTTTCCAGGAATCAAGGAATCCCTGGTGATATTTGGTAGCTATTTCTTGGGGAGTCTTGCCCTCTTGTTCGGCGCTGATAGTTATCGGGGTACCGTGCTGGTCGCTGCCGGAGACCATCAGCACCTCATTACCTTTGGCGTGGTGGTAGCGGGCAAAGATGTCCGCCGGCAGGTAGGCACCGGCTACGTGCCCCAGGTGCAATGGACCATTAGCATAAGGCCAGGCTACGCCGATAAAGATTCTCTGCATCAGGGTTTGACCGTTGCTGATATTCTATCATTATTCTGCTGGAAACGGTATGGCAGAGAAGCGTGGATGGGGAGCGAAACCAGTCCAGTTATCATCTGGAAAACAGAGAGCATATTGGGACAGCCTGAAGTTCTACAAGGTGATGGTGGGATGCCTGCTTGCATGACAAAGAAGAAGGGTGGACATCTCTTGCCCACCCTATTGGTACTTTTCCTTTACCGTTGCGTTAGACCTTCTGTATAAGCCTCCTTCGCACGATGTAGGCCACTATTCCTGCTCCCAGCGCTGCCCCAATGCCGATGACAATCCAAATCCAAGCCGCAAGGCCTTCGCTGGGGCTCTTTGCCAGCACTGCCCATGTGCTGAAGTGGTTGGTGGTGGCACTTAGGGTCTTGTCGCTGGTGTTGACAGTGGTATCAAGGGGCTTCCATTCCCCCGCAGTCTCGTCGTAGTAGGCGAGCACCAGATTATTGGGGTCTCCACCAGCCGCAGCCACGTCTTCAACGGAATACTTCACGGTGATGGTTATAGGCTGAGATAGTGTGACAACAGGATTGCCGCTGGCATCGGTGATTTCTATGACGAAGTAGGTGTTGCCTGCTTTGAAGCCCTGCGATGTGCTCGTGTCTGAAGGAGGCTCTATATCCTTTATGGTCACAGTGAGTTCACCGGCTGCGGCATTGGCAGGGAATTCGGCAGTGATCTTACCGTCCGCCGTTTGCACTGTGCCACCAGCCGGAGGAATATCCTCCACAGCCACACCTTCAGCCGCAACTGTGATGCCATCGCTTATCCCTGTTTCGCTCCACAGGCCAGCCCCGTCCTTTGCCTTCACACAGATGAAGTACTTCGTGCCTGCGGCCAGATTCAGCCCTGTATGAGTCACTCCACCGGTAGTTCCCGTGGATGTCCAGCTAACCACATCGGTTCCCCCAGCCGAGGTGCCGATGGCGTATTGGTACTCGGCTATACCGGATTCATTGTCGGAGGAACTCCAGGTGGCATGAAGCTGGGTGTTATTGCTGGTGGTGGCCCCATCATCGGTTACCACTGGAGTCGAGGGGGCAGTGCCGTCAGAGACGGTTATGCCATTGCTATTCCCTACGCTGCTCCATGTGCCAGCCCCGTTCTTGGCCTTGACCGCAAAGTAGTAGGTGCTCCCCCAGTTGAGGCTGAGGCCTGTCTTGGTCACCTGGGTGTTTGTGCCCACCGAGGTCCAGCTAACCACATCTGTTCCTCCGGCCGAGGTGCCGATGGCGTATTGGTACTCGGCTATACCGGATTCATTGTCGGAGGAACTCCAGGTGGCATGAAGCTGCGTGTTGCTACTTGTGTAGTCCCCAGCATCAGTGACCACTGGGGTTGTTGGTGGTGTATTATCACACACTATGCCATCACTAGCGCCTACCTCACTCCACAGGCCTGCCCCATTCTTCGCCTTCACAGAGACGTAGTACTTTGTCCCTGTACCGAGGCTCAGGCCTGTTTTAGTGATTTCGGTGGCTGTCCCTGTTGAGGTCCAGCTAACCACATCTGTTCCTCCGGCCGAGGTGCCGATGGCATACTGATACTCAGCAATGCCTGATTCAGCATCAGAGGAGGTCCAGCTGGCATGAAGCTGGGTGTTATTGCTAGTGGTGGCCCCATCATCGGTTACCACTGGAGTCAATGGTGGGGTCATGTCACTTTCGCTTGACACCTTCACTAGCCAGGCATCGCCCTGAATATCGCCGCAGGAGTCTGTGATTCCTGCTACAATGTAACCGCCATCACTCGTCTGTTGCACGCAACCAGGGCCATCACTTTCCGGGCCACCCAGAGTCTTGCTCCATGACTCATTCCCCTCGGGGTCGGTCTTTATTAGCCAGACGTCGGCATCGCCGGCTCCATACGAGCAGGTGTAGCCCACCATGATATAGCCACCATCACCAGTCTGTTGCACAGAACTCAGGTTATCCCAGTTTGCACCACCGAAGGCCCTCGTCCAGGACTCGTTTCCCTCGGCGTCGGTCTTGATCAACCAGGCGTCTGACGCCCAACCCGCTATGATGTAGCCTCCATCGGTTGTCTGCTGCACAGAATACCCCTCTTCCCTGAAATGGCTGCCGAAGGTCCTAGTCCAGGACTCGTTTCCCTCGGCGTCGGTCTTGATCAAGAGTGCGTCTCTCTGCCCATCGATAGCAGACAGTGCCCAACCCGCCATGACATAGCCTCCATCGGTTGTCTGCTGCACAGAATACGCATCGGCATCCAGAAAAGGACCGCCGCCACTGTAAGGGCAACCAAAGGTCCTGTCCCATGACATATTGCCGTCTGGGTCGGTCTTTATTAACCACGCTCCTGTTACCATTTCATCATCAAAGGACCATGTCTTTCCTGCTATGATGTAGCCCCCATCGGCTGTCTGCTGCACTGACCGGCCAATATCTTCCCCTCCACCGCCGAAGCCCCTATTCCAGGACTCGTTTCCGTCAGCGTCGGCCTTTATCAGCCACACGTCAGCGTCGGCATCGACATAGGCGTATGTCTCTCCCACCATGATGTATCCACCATCGGACGTCTGGCAAACAGAATACGCGGCGTCCGGGCCAGACCGGCTGAAGATATTGCTCCATTCCACGACTGGTATGGGATCGGCTGCGGCCGCACCAGGAGCGCTTGTCAATCCAAGCACAGTCACAAGAGCCAGCGAGTTGACAAGGACAAGGACAATGGAAATTAGTCGATAGAATAGGTCAGCCCGCAGTCTCCCAGTCATCTTGCCCCCTTATGAGGAACCTTGTCGTGATCTGTGCTTGTCGAGGAACGCAGACGTGGACTTCGAGTGGGATAATACACCAGTCAATAGAGGCTGTCAACCTCAGCTTGGATGCGGAGGGGGCAGTCTAGCCGACAGATTGGCTTGTCATAACCGTCATTATCAATGTTTATGATTAAGGGGGCTGTGATAGGCCCCCTTCTCTTTAGTCGAGACAGCCCGAAGCTCTACAAGGTGATGGTGGGGTGAGAGAGCGATGCTGGAAACAAGAAGGGGCACATACTCTATCATCCGGTTATGTGCATGGACAAAGCCACAATGCCTACTGTATGGATCTGTCCTGTCGTAGAAACCGTACGTCCATCGAAGCCTATAAGGATTCCCAATTCCCTGAACAAACTGCGGCTCCTATGCGGCTTTCCAGGGTGCCGGATGCATGTTTACCGCTTCCGTCAAACTCACCCTCAATGATGAAGGTCCAAGATTCGGTTGAGTACCGCTCTGCCGTTGGAGTAACCTCCAACATGAAGTGACCGCTATCAATGGGCCATGGTGTCACAAGTGTCATCTCGTACGACACCCAAATTAGGTGCTTGCCCTCGCAACTAAATGAGTCGAAGGGTTCAAGCCGAACAGACGTTATTCCCGTGCCATCTTCGTTCACGTTGAATTCGATCTTGCCAAACTCCGCCAAGGCCGTCCACTTGCCGGGTGTCGGTGTGGCTCTGGTCGTCACAAAGGTCTGGTCATCAGAGGCTGCTTCATTACCGGAGGAATCCTTGCAGCGTACTCTGAAATGGTAGATGGTTCCAGGATCCAGATCTTCCAGAGTTATGCTCTGGTCTCTCGCTAGTGCATCGGTGACTTGGCTCCACAATCCATAGCCAGTGCTTGTTCCATATTGCACTTGACTCGTCGCTGCCTCATTTGTTTCCCATGTGATCACGACAGAGGTCTCCGTTATGTCTGACGCGCGGATGTCAGAAATGGTCGGTGGACTCATGTCTCTGGCACAGCTTATTGAACCCAGAAGCAAGGCAAAGGGAAGCAGCAAGACACCAATGGCACGTATCCACTTCATTGTGCCCCCCTTATGAGTAGTCTTGCCCTTACCCCGCTCGGGCACTAGCTACGCAAAAACATGACCGAGTGGCATATCGTGTGGGAAAACTAATGGGACAATATCACGAAGATTATGGCAAAGTCAAATTGGCTATGCTACCTCACTGGTTGTAGTAGAATCAGCCAACCTCAGCTTTGATACAAAGGGTGCTTAGTGGAGGCTCGGAGACTGTGGTAGCGAAGTAATTAGTACCGATAATCTATCACAATCCGCCATTGCTCTTAAGCTTTAGCCAGGCCTGATAAAGCTCTCTCCTTGTAAGACCTGTAGTGAGTGATAATCGTTTTACTGCTTCCCTGGCGGTGATGCCTTGATTCTGCAATTGGCAGAGTTCCTGTTCTATATCTGAAGTTAGCACCGGCTTTTCTGCTTCCTTCTCTCCTTCAATAACCAGGGTAAATTCTCCTCTGGGTTGCTGAAAGTGATCCACTGCCTTGCTTATTGACCCTCGAAAGACTTCTTCGTGAATCTTGGTCAACTCTCGTACAATGGCTATCCTTCTGTTTCCCAGCACCTGAGCCATGTCGTTCAATGAGCTTAACAGACGATTGGGAGATTCAAAGGCTACTATAGTCCGATGCTCATGGGCAATGGATTGCAGTAGCCGAATTCTTTCTGCATTCTTTCTGGGGAGGAAGCCCAGGTAGGTGAATTGGTTAGCGGGCAATGCAGAAACCACAAGAGCAGTAACTACTGCTGAAGCACCGGGGATGGGTGTTACCTGGATACCTCGCTGGGTAGCGGCTACAATGAGCTCATATCCAGGGTCACTCAAACCAGGCATCCCTGCCTCTGAAACGAGGGCTAAATCTTTAACTTGAAGGCAGTCTAGCAGATAGCTGAGCTTGGCCCTTTTATTATGTTCGTGGTAGCTTGTTAAGCGAGTTTTAATTCCATAGGCATTGAGTAGATGCCTCGTTTTTCGAGTATCCTCGGCAGCGATAAGTCCCACTTCATTGAGTATACGGATAGCGCGAAGCGTGATGTCTTCCAGATTACCAATAGGGGTAGCTACAACGTAGAGCGTGGGCATGTCTCTCTATTCCTCGCAAGGATTCAGTATAGTGGTTTCTCCTTGAGAAGTCTCTTTCTGAATGTTTGGAATGTCTTATGTTCATATGAATTGACTTTCAAAATCACCTTTGATATAGTTTGGGGCAAATTCCCATTGGCTTAAGGATAGGTAAGGATGTCTGTTCGTATATATAAGGAGATGAGGCGCTGTTACGGCTTTGAGGAAGTGGCCATAGTACCTGGTGACGTGACGGTCAATCCCGAACAGACGTGTGTCGATTTCCAGTTAGGCGGCCTGAACCTCCCTATTCCCATAGTGGCGGCAGCTATGGATGCTGTTGTCGACCCGGCTTTTGCTGTGTTGTTCAGCAAGCTTGGCGGTCTAGCAGTGCTTAACCTCGAAGGAGTGCAGGCCCGTTACGATAACCCAGAGGATGTTCTGGCGGAAATTGTTCAAGCCCCCGCTAGTCAAGTTGCACCTCTGTTGCAGAAGGTCTACTCGCAGCCAATAAAGGAGAAGCTCATTGGTGAGCGTATCAGATCAATCAAGCAAAAGGGAGGAGTCTGTGCTGCTTCAATTACGCCGGCAAATGCTAAGAGATTTGCCTCCCTTGTTGCTGAATCAGGTGCAGATGTACTGGTAGTTCAATCTACTGTTACTACTGCGCGACATATATCCAAGAGTCTCTGTGGACTGGCGTTTTCAGAGTTGTGCCAGTCAATACCCATTCCGGTTGTGGTGGGGAATTGTGTGAGCTACAGCGCTGCTCTAGAATTGATGAGAACAGGCATTTCCGGCCTTCTTGCTGGTGTTGGTCCAGGGGCGACCTGTACCACGAGACAAGTTCTGGGAATAGGGGTACCTCAGGTGACTGCTACCATGGATTGTGCTGCCGCTCGAGACGAGTATTTCCAGGAAAGCGGGAGGTATGTCCCCGTAATCACCGATGGCGGCATCCATGCTGGAGGCGACCTGTGCAAGGCCTTCGTGGCAGGTGCTGATGCTGTGATGCTAGGTGCCATTCTGGCTCAGGCTGAGGAGTCACCAGGCCGAGGATATCATTGGGGTATGTCCAGCCCTCACCCAGCACTGCCTCGAGGTAGACGGATCAAAGTGGAGACACATGCCCCATTGGAGCAGATCCTTTTTGGTCCCACCACCGTTAGTGATGGAACCCAAAACCTGGTTGGTGCATTGCGCACTGCCATGGGCGTTTGTGGTGCTGCCACTATTGCTCAGATGCACCAGGTTGAAATGGTGATTGCACCAGCAATAAGGACGGAAGGTAAATCTTGGCAATTTCAACAAGCCTGCTCTCAGTAGCTGATCTGAGTGCTGATGACATCTGGCACCTTATCAAGAATGCCATCAGCTTAAAACAAGGGGGAAGCCCCACGCTTCTCAAGGGAAAGGTACTTGCTCTCGTTTTTGAGAAGCCCTCTCTTCGTACCCGTGTTAGTTTTGAGGTGGGTATGTGGCAGTTGGGTGGGCATGCTGTCTATCTATCCCCTGGTGAGGTAGGCCTGGGAAAGAGGGAGAGGATTTCTGATGTAGCACGGACATTGAGCCGCTTTGTGAATGGTATAGTGGCTCGAACCTTTTCACATCAAACCGTGGAGCTCTTAGCGCAGCATTCTAGTGTGCCGGTTATAAACGGTCTTTCGGACTATGAGCACCCTTGTCAGGCGCTTGGCGATTTACTGACTATCTATGAGAAGAAAGGGGTTCTGAGAGGCTTGCATCTTGCTTTTGTTGGCGATGGTAACAATGTATCCAGGAGTCTGCTTATGGCCGCCTCTTTGGTTGGGATGGACTTCTATATTGCCTCGCCGCTAGGCTATGGGTTAGAGGATGCGATTGTTAACCATGCTCAGGGATTTGCCTCACAGAGCAACTCACATATCTTTGTGACCTCAGACCCTCGCCTTGCCGTGACAAATGCTGACATTGTCTATACTGATGTGTGGACTAGTATGGGACAGGAAGCTGAAGCAGAAGCTCGTCGCCTCGCTTTTGCTTCGTATCAGGTGGACACTGAAATCTTGTCATTGGCTAAAGAAGGCGCCCTCTTCATGCATCCCTTGCCAGCCCGCCATGGAGAAGAGGTTGCTGAAGGGCTCATTGACCACCCTCAGTCTGTGGTCTTTGACCAGGCAGAGAACCGGCTCCATATTCAAAAAGCAGTTTTGTTGAAGATGCTGGGTGGGCAGGCTGCGTAATGGATCTGATGACCAGACCTATTGTGTCTATCATAGGCAGACCCAACGTTGGTAAATCTACACTGTTCAATCGCCTTATTGGTGATAGAAGGTCTATAGTCGAAGATTTGCCAGGGACAACCGTTGACAGAATCCATACTGACATCTCTTTTGAGGGGCATGAGTTCACCCTGGTGGATTGTGGTGGGCTGGAGATTAAGCCGGGGTCTGCTATAAGGCAAAAGGTTAAGGAACAGGTAGAGACAGCGATTACTGAAGCTGATCTAGTACTTTTCCTGGTGGATGTCCAGAATGGTGTAGTGCCGGCTGACGAAGAAATAGCGGATATTTTGCGTCGGTCGCAGAAATCGGTGTTGCTGGTGGTCAACAAGGTGGACAATCCTAAGCATGAGAGTGGGATAATCCAGTTCTATGAGCTTGGTGCAGGTGAACCTATACCTGTCAGTGCTTATCATGGCAGAGGGATGAATGATCTGTTGGATAAGATAATTAGTAACTTGCCATCTCTTACCGCTACTCCTACCCCTGTGGAGCCGGAATTATTGATGAGAATCGCCATTGTCGGTAGGCCTAATGTAGGTAAATCGTTGTTGGTGAATACTCTTTTGGGTGAGGAACGAGTTATCGTTGATGAAGTCCCTGGAACAACTCGTGATGCTGTGGATACAGTCTTACTTTATGATGGTGAGAAGGTAGTCCTTATTGATACAGCAGGAATAAGGAAGCGCGGGCAGATTGAACAGGGCATAGAACGGCATAGCCTAACACGCACCTTGCGTGCTATTGACCGATCTGATGTCGTTGTGTTGCTTATTGATGCGGTTGAAGGTATTGCAGCTCAGGATCTTCATATACTGGGCCTTATTCAGAAGGCCTTCAAGGGGGCGATACTGGGAGTCAATAAATGGGATCTGATTGAGGTAAAGGATGTAGCTGCATGGGCAGAGATGGTGAAACAAAAGGCGAGGTTTATGTCATACGTAGAGATTTTGTTTCTGTCTGCCAAAACGGGATTCGGTGTGGAGGAGATTCTGCCTGCGGCAAGGAAGATTTATGAAGAGAGGCTAAAGCGTCTGGATCCTTCAATACTGGATCAAGTTGTCAGGGATGCAGAGGCGGCTCGCCAATCCCCGAAGAGTGGCCACAGGCGTCTTAAACTCCGCAAGGCTGTACAAACGGCGGTTAATCCGCCTACCTTTGTCTTTTTTGTTAATGATCCCAAACTGGTTCATTTTTCCTATCAGCGCTACTTAGAGAACAAAATACGAAAGATCTCTGGTTTCCATGGTACCCCTCTACGGCTTCTCTTCAAAGGTAGAGGTGGGGAAACCGCTCAAAACTCTTAGGCTGCCAACTTTCAACCCTTAATTCGTGATGTTGGTCAAGCTGACTCCCTGAGTGCCGGGTGGTTAATAGTATTATGGTATTGCTCAAGTTTGCTGTCCTCATTCTTTCGAGTTATCTCATTGGTGCTATTCCATTTGGCATAGTTGTTTCGAAGCTGAGCAGGGGGATGGATATCAGGGGATATGGTAGTGGCAGGATAGGCGCCACTAACGTGATTCGCACGGCTGGCGGCAGGGCGGGGGTTCTTACCATGGGGCTTGATGTGGCGAAGGGCTCTGTGGCTGTGGTGATTGCCTGGTGCCTGTTACATACTCCTGTCGCCCAAGTTGTAGCTGCTATGTCAGCGATGATTGGACATAATTGGTCAGTGTACATCAAGTTCCAAGGAGGTCGGGGGGTGGCCACCTTCGTTGGCGGTTTGGCGGCTATGTATTGGCCTGTTGGGTTGGGAGTTTCGGCAATTGTGCTTTCTGTTGCCGCATTAAGTCGGTATATGTCACTGGGTAGTATTTTAGGCACAGTTACTGCCTTTCTGGTGATGCTTTCTCTGGTAATCTTGGAGAAGCAGCCAGTGGCATATCTGATCTATTGTGGGTTGGCAGGGTGCATGATTCTGTTTCAACACCGTGACAATATCCGGCGGCTCTGCGCTGGTAATGAGCGCAAATTGGGTGAGAAGTCTGAAGTCAGGGAAACGGAGCGTGGTAGCGCGGGAAATGAACATGGCAACTCCGATTGAGATCAGTTTCGGTTATGAATGACCTTGAGGATAGCCGTTGACCGTTGTTTTTATTTAGGAACAAGGCTGATGAAGTTACAGATCTCACGGAAAAGTTGGTGGGGAAGGCTGAGGCTTGACTTCGTTTCTTTGAACCGTGGATAATACTTGAAGTTTCGTCAGGGGAGGGGTGCGAAGTTGGGAAGAAGATATTAGGCCCAGATAAGGGGTGAGGAATGTCTAAAGCCGCTATTATTGGCAGTGCCAGTTGGGGCACTGCTCTAGGAGTAATCCTGGCTCGCAGGGGGATTTGGGTAAAACTGTGGGCGCGGGATAAGGAGACTGCAGATAAACTCAATCTAGCAAGAGAGAATGTTACTTATTTGCCTGGCCCCAAGTTTCCCTCTCGTCTTTCCGCTACAAGTTCTCTGGAAGAGGCGATGGACAAGGCAGACGGGGTTATCCTTGCCGTGCCATCTGGAACCATGCGTTCCAACATAAAGCAGGTAAGGGACTATCTTAACGATTCGAGCCTTATTGTTAGTGCTGCAAAGGGGCTGGAGGTGGGTAGTGGCAAACGCATGTCTCAGGTCATTGCCGAAGAGATTGATGCTCGATTCCACAACAATATTTGTGTTCTGTCTGGTCCTAATATAGCCCATGAGGCTGCCCAAGGTCTGCTGTCAGTGACAGTAATTGCTGCTCGCGATGCGGCGGTGGCTGAGAGGGCAAAGCAATTGATCAATTCAAATCAGTTCTATGTTTTTACTAGCACAGATGTGATAGGAGTGGAGCTAGGTGGTGCCCTTAAGAATGTTATTACTTTGGGCGTTGGCATGCTGGATGGGTTAGGCAATGGAAGCAACGCCAAAGCAGCCCTCATGATTAGGGGACTGAGTGAGGTGATTGTCTTAGGTACGACTTTTGGTGCTAATCCTCTTACCTTTATTGGGCTGAGTGGCTTAGGGGATCTAGTTGTTACCTCTTTCAGCCCTCTCAGTCGCAACTACTATGTAGGTAAAGAGATTGCCAAGGGGCGCTCTGTGCAGGAGATAGTGGCATCAATGCCCCACGTAGCTGAGGGTGTTAGTACTGCTCTTGCTGCTTGGCAATTGGGACAGAAAGCGGGCCTTAGTTTACCTATTATAGAAAAGGTTTATAAGGTGCTCTACGAAGGACTTGATGTGAGGAAAGCGGCGAGTGAACTGCTGGAGTACCCGGCGGATGGAGAATCTCTGGAAGTCACGAAGCTGCTCCGCTTCCTGCTCGATTACCTTAGGATTAGATGGTATCAACCGGGGACTTTCCTGCCAGAGCCAGAAGAGACAGAAGATAAAGGAGAGACCAAGTAAGCTCTTGCCAGTGAGGAGCCTTCCCTGCGTTATTTTGGGGATTTTTTGATTCGGTTAAGGAATCCCTTTTTCCCTGCTTGTTCGGTGGTCTCTGCTGATCCCAGGCTTTTAGCCAACTCAAGAAATAGCTTGTGTTGCTCCTCATTCAATCTGTCAGGAGTGACCACTCTAATCTTGACTAACTGATCTCCCCTGCCGGAGCGATTGACGTAAGGTATACCCTTTCCTTTTAGTTGAATGACCGTATCTGCCTGAGTACCAGGACTGATCTTAAGACCAACTCTACCGTCCAGGGTGGGAACTTCTACCTCATCTCCCAAGGCCGCTTGGGCGAAGTTAATTGGCAACTCGTAAAGGATGTTGTTATCGCCGTCACGTTTGAATAATTCATGCTCTTCTACTGAAAGGGAGATGTACAGGCTACCCGCAGGACCTCCCCACATTCCCGCATCACCTTCTCTCCTGAGGCGTAACTGGTAGCGGTTCTCCACACCGGGAGGGATTTTCACTGTTATGGTGCGTTGTTTTTGCTCCCTGCCTGTGCCCTGACACTGACTGCACGGCCGCTCAATGATGCTCCCCTCTCCGTAGCAGTGTTCGCATATGGCTCTGTTAACAAAGCGCCCAAAGATGCTCTGCTGTACCCGCCGCACCTCGCCCATGCCATTGCAGTGCGGACATTTTACCTGTTGGCTCCCCGGTTCACCGCCTCTGCCAAGGCAGCGGGAGCAGGCTTCTGTTCGCAAGGCGTCAACATGTTTCTCGCAGCCGAAGGCTGCCTCTACGAAAGAAATGCTGAGTTCATGATGCAGGTTAGTTCCTTGTTGCGGTACACGCCGTCTTTCTTGAGCAGCACCGGCAAAGAAGGCATCGAAGATGTCCCCTAGGCCAGTAACGAAGTCTCCAAAACCATCGAAACCACGCCCGTTGTCCAAATGCCCGAAGTGGTCATAAGTAGCCCGCTTTTGGGCATTGCTCAGGACTTGATATGCCCCGCTTATCTCCTTGAATCTCTCTGCTGCTCCATCATGATGGTTGTGATCAGGATGGTACTGGAATGCCAGCTTTCGGAAGGCCTTCTTAATGTCATCCTGGGTGGCATCTCTGGGCACACCCAGTAATTCGTAATAGTCTTTCTTTAGAGCCATATTTGCCTAACTGAGTAACCTGATTTCATCATAAACTTTCGATGCGTGAAAGGTCAAGCCTCCTCAAAGGCACACATGAACAGGGGTGAACATGTGCTGTAAGTCTGATATGCGGTACTACCCTTTAGCAAGGTCCTGGGAGAGAGTCAAATACTTTGATATGCTCTTATAAGCACAATCCTTGCCTTATCGGCTGTTGTTTTGGGAGGGGAAACCAGAGTGGGGTGGAGATATATCATTAATGTAAATTCATGAGTAACCGCTTCCCTTTTTGCGGCTTTTGTGCTATAGTGGTGGCAATACGCCGTTGTTAGGTTGAGGGATATGTCAAGTCGCTTTGAGAAATTCTCCGAACGGGCACGTCGTGCTCTCACCTACGCTCAAGAGGAAGCGCAGAGATTTAATCACAACTATATTGGCACAGAACATATATTGCTGGGGCTGGTTCGTGAGAGTGAGGGCGTTGCTGCGAAGGTGCTTACCAACCTTGATGTTGACCTGAACAAGGTGCGCTCTGCTGTGGAGTTTATCATTGGGCGTGGTGGTAAGACGGGTTCTGCTGAGGTTGGGCTTACCCCAAGGGCGAAGAGGGTCATCGAGCTTGCTGTGGATGAAGCACGTCGCCTCAACCATAGCTATGTTGGCACTGAACACCTTCTCTTGGGGCTGCTACGGGAGGAGGGTGGAGTGGCTGGTGGGGTATTGGAGAGTCTGGGTGTTAACCTAGAGCGTGCTCGTGCTGAGACTACTCGCGTTCTTAACCAGGGTGCTGTTCAAGGTCAACAGGGGACTCGCAGCACCAGTCGCACTCCTACTTTAGACCAGTTAGGTCTGGATTTGACTGCCATGGCTCGGGCTGGGAAGCTCGATCCAGTTGTCGGGCGAGAGAAGGAGATCCAGCGAGTAATCCAGATTCTTGCGAGACGTACCAAGAATAACCCTGTACTTATTGGTGAGCCGGGAGTGGGGAAAACTGCCATAGTTGAATTACTGGCTCATCGTATAGTTGCCGGGGAAGTGCCTCATACACTGCAAGGAAAGCGAGTGGTGACTCTAGATATGGGCTCACTGGTAGCTGGCACAAAGTACCGCGGCGAGTTCGAGGAGAGACTGAAGAAGGTAATTGAGGAGCTCAAGGCTGCTGGCAATTGTGTACTGTTTATTGATGAGATGCATACCATAGTTGGCGCTGGTGCTGCTGAAGGCGCTGTTGATGCTGCCAATATTCTTAAACCTTCTCTGGCTCGAGGTGAGCTACAGTGCATTGGAGCTACCACTCTTGATGATTATCGAAAACATGTAGAGAAGGACGCTGGTCTGGAGCGTCGCTTTCAACCTGTTATAGTAGATGAGCCATCTGTAGAACAGGCTATAAAAATACTGCGGGGAATCAAAGACCGTTATGAGGAACACCATCAAGTAACGATAAACGATGATGCAATCAGAGCGGCTGCAAATCTGGCGTCACGCTACATAGCTGACCGCTTCTTGCCTGACAAGGCGATCGACTTGATGGATGAAGCATCCTCACGGGTGCGTCTCAAGGGTGGGAATATACCTATAGGCCTAAAAGAGGCGAAGGTAGCTTTAGATCGCGTGCGCAAAGATAAGGAAGCGGCTATTGCTGGACAGCAGTATGAGTATGCTGTGGAACTCCGTGATAGAGAGGTTCATCTATCGGAGAAGATCCAGCAATTGGAGAAGGATTGGCGGGCTGATCTGAGCAGTGAGAAACCTGTGGTGACCGAGAGAGATGTTGCGGAAGTGCTCAGCATGTGGACTGGAATTCCAGCGTCGAAGCTGACCTCAGATGAGGCGACGCGCTTGCTGCAAATGGAGGAGGAGTTACACAAGCGCATTGTGTCTCAGGACGAAGCTATTGCTACAGTAGCTAAGGCGGTAAAGCGTGCCCGTGCTGGCCTTAAGGATCCCAGGCGTCCGATTGGCAGTTTCATCTTCCTTGGGCCTACCGGCGTGGGCAAAACGGAGTTAGCCAAGGCACTGGCTGAATTTATGTTTGGCAGTGAGGAGTCTTTAATCCGCCTTGACATGTCGGAGTTTATGGAAAAGCATAGTGTGGCTCGGCTGGTAGGAGCTCCCCCAGGATATGTAGGGTATGATGAGGGTGGGCAATTGACCGAGGCAATAAGGCGCAAATCATATTGTGCTATTCTCCTTGACGAGATTGAAAAGGCTCACCCTGATGTATTCAATATCCTGCTCCAGATATTTGATGATGGCCATTTGACTGATGCCAAAGGTAGGAAGGTTGACTTTCGGAACAGCATCATAATCATGACGAGCAATATTGGCGCTGAACTGATCAAGAAGGATTCGGTAATGGGCTTCGTCAGCCGTGTTGATGAAACAAAGACGAGGCAGCGTTCCTATGAGGGGATGAAGAAAAAACTTCTTGAAGAGCTGAAGAAGACCTTCCGGCCTGAGTTCATAAACCGTCTTGATGGCGTGGTGGTATTTCAGCACCTGAGCCAAGAGCATATCCGCCAGATTGTTGACTTGATGTTACGTCCGATCAAGGCTCAGTTAATCGAGCGTGGCCTTGGACTGGCAGTGACAGATGCGGCCAAGGAGCTTCTTAGCGAGAAGGGTTATGACGAAGCCTTTGGTGCCCGCCCACTGCGTCGAGTAATCCAGACTATGGTTGAGGACAAGCTATCTGAGATGTTGCTTCATGACGAACTTAAACCTGGGGATACCGTTCGTCTGGACCGTGATGGTGATGAGATTTCTGTTCGTCTAGACCCTAGAGACGAAGTTTCAGTAAGTTCAAAATCCTCAGTACAATCGTCTTCCTGAGGTTAGTGTCCATGGAAAGCCGGAAGGGGAGCTCGCAAAGCGCTCCCCTTTTTAGAAGGCGCAGTTAGTGGACATATCCTACAAAACAGTCTTCGTCTGTCAGCAATGTGGCAGAGAAAATCCCAAATGGTTAGGGCGTTGCCCCAGCTGTCAGAGCTGGAACACCTTCATAGAAACCCGGGCAGGTTCCTCCAAAGGGGCCAGTACCGTGTCATCAGCGGGAGTTCCTGCCTGTGAACTATCTCAGGTAGCTGCCGGGGAGATGCCCCGCATTGTCCTTCCGTTTGGCGAGTTAAATCGGGTACTTGGTGGAGGCATAGTTCCCGGCTCTCTAGTTCTCATTAGCGGTGATCCCGGGATTGGGAAATCGACGCTACTACTCCAGATATCAGCAATGATCGCCCAGCAGGGTGGTAAGGTTGTTTATGCCTCAGGAGAGGAATCATTACATCAGACAAAGCTAAGGGCAGATCGCCTGGATATAAAGGGTGAAAGGCTTTACCTTCTCCCTGAGACTGATCTGGAAGTCATTATTCAAAGAATGGAGGAGATATCGCCTGCCCTAGGGGTTATCGATTCTATTCAGACGGTTTACCTCAGGGATCTGGAGGGGGCACCGGGCAGCATATCGCAGGTACGGGGATGTACCTTGAGACTGATGCAGTGGGCCAAGCCATCAGCAGTTCCCCTGATTATAAGTGGCCATGTAACCAAAGAAGGGGCCATTGCAGGGCCAAAGGTCTTGGAGCACATAGTTGATGTGGTCTTATGCCTGGAAGGGGAGTCCCTTAATGCTTATAGATTGTTACGGGGAGTCAAGAACCGCTTTGGCTCTACCAATGAAGTGGGCATCTTTGAGATGAGGGATCGGGGCCTGGTGGAGGTAGATAACCCATCCCAGGTTTTCTTATCTCAGCGGTCACAGGTGGCCATAGGCTCAGCCATAACATCTACTTTAGAAGGAACCCGCCCTTTATTGGTGGAGGTACAGGCGCTGACCACTTTTACCAGTTTTGGCTTGCCACGGCGCACTGCCAATGGAATAGATTTCAACCGTCTTTCATTGATTGTTGCTGTACTTACGAGACGAACTGGGCTGAAATTATCCAATCAGGATATAATTGTCAATGTAGTTGGCGGCTTGAGAACCAGTGAGCCTGCTACGGATCTTGCGGTCGCTCTCTCCATTGCTTCCAGCTTCAGCGATAGAGAAGTGGACCCCAATATGGTGGTGATGGGGGAATTAGGACTAAGTGGCGAAGTGAGAGGTGTTCCTCAGATGGAGCGCAGGCTTGCTGATGCGGCAAGGCAGGGATTCACTCGCTGCCTTGGCCCCAAGGTTACGTTGAGCGGGCTTACCCCCCCTTCTGGGATGGAGGTTCTAGCTATTGATTCGCTTAGAGAAGCCCTGCAGGTGGCGTTGAAACCTCATTAGGTTTTCATGAAGCGGCAGTTTCAGATGAAACTCGATATTCGAATTAGCAGAGGGTTTCAGAAACACTTTAAGAAGGATTGGCTGCGTCGATTAGTCGAATGCTCGCTTGGTCATGGTGCTCAGCACTCTGATACTGATTACGAATTAGGCTTGTTTATTACCAACGACGAAACCGTACGAAGGCTCAATCGAGAATATCGTGGAGTAGACAAAGCCACCGATGTGTTATCCTTTGCACTTGCTGAAGGGGGTGGTGGTGATAGTTCGCCCTCCTTCATAATGCCACCTGACGGTATAGCTCATCTTGGCGAGGTGGTGGTATCCTATCCTCGAGCGCAGGAGCAAGCTGAAGAGAATGGTCGTGAGGTGAGCGAAGAGGTGGCATGGCTGGTTGTCCATGGCGTGCTGCATCTTCTGGGTTATGATCACGATGAACCGGCAAGGGGGCGGAGGATGAGGGCACTGGAGAAGGGCGTGTTGTCCGAGGTTGGGAAGGATTTAGGAAAATAGCATGGCTATGGAATCCAAGGTCTTTTATCGTAAATGGCGACCTCAAACATTAGCTGAGGTCGTTGGCCAGGAGCATATCACGAGGATGCTACGCAATGCCCTGGAAAGTGGCCGCGTGGCTCATGCCTATCTGTTTTGTGGGCCCAGGGGCACGGGGAAGACCAGTACCGGGCGGATTCTGGCCAAGGCGATCAATTGCATCAATAATGGCAAGGGGGAGCCCTGCAATGCCTGTGAGATGTGCCGAGCCGTCACACAGGGCAGCGCATTGGATGTGATAGAAATCGATGCAGCCAGTAACAGGGGCATCGATGACATTCGGGAGCTTCGGGAGAGGGTCAAATTCAGCCCCAACAGCGCTCGATATAAGGTATATATTATTGATGAGGTCCATATGCTTACCACGGATGCCTCAAATGCTCTGCTGAAGACCCTTGAGGAGCCGCCAGCTCATGCGATCTTTGTCCTGGCTACTACTGAACCGCACAAGCTGTTGCCTACCATTCTCTCACGCTGCCAGAGGTTTGATTTCCGGAGGCTCTCTCACAATGCAGTGGTTTCCAAGTTGATGCATATCTGTCAAGGGGAGGGCATCTCTATAGAGCCACAGGGTCTGGGGCTTATTGCCAAGGGCGTTTCCGGCAGTCTTCGTGATGCTGAGAACTTGCTGCAGCAATTGGTTGTCTATTATGGTGACAAGATTGATGTCCGCCAGGTTGAGGATATGCTGGGTGTTACCACTGATTTCAGAATCAGGGAATTGATCGAACACATTGTGAACGGGGATATTACTGCCGGGCTGGCAACCATAAATAGCGTTGTGGGCGATGGACTTGACCTGCTGCAATTCAATCGGGGGTTAGTCGAGTATCTGAGGAATATGCTTTTGGCCAAGTCCGGGGCGGAAGCCTCAGTCGATCTTGCCGTGGAAGATCTGGCCCAGATGAAGACCTTGACGGGCAAGGTGTCGGTAGAAGATATTGTCAAGGCCCTCAAGCTTTTCGGGCAAATTGACCTTCGTTCTAAAGATTACACCTCGTTGCCTCTGGAGCTGGCGCTGGTGGAGTGCATTTTATCCAGAGAGAAGGGAATAGCCGGTGCCGCAGTAGAAAGGGCTACATCGCGTGAGGGGGAGAAGATTTCAGTTCAGTCGACCACGCTTGCTCCCAAAGCTGAACCAGTCGAGAAAGAAGTCTCTTCTACAGCACCGCAGTCTGAGGTTGAGCGCGTCATAAGTCAGTGGAGTGAATTTGTGGATACGCTGCGAGGCGTAGGTTCCGGCGGTAACCTGGATGCCTTCTTGAGAAGTGCTTGTGAACCGGTGGCTGTTGAGGGCGATACCCTGGTACTGGCTTTCTATTACCCCTTTCACAAAGAGAGGATTGAGGATCCGAAGTATTGCAGTATGGTGGAGAGGAAGCTGAGTGAGAAATTTGGCAGTCCCAGTAAGGTACGTTGTATTCTTAGACCAAAGGCTAAGCAGCAAGCCACCGAGGGGCACCTGGTCAAGGCGGCTCTGGAAATGGGTGGCAGGATCACCAGTGTAGTTGAAGGCTCGTCTTTGATGGGAGGAGACAAATGAACAAAAACCTGATGCGCCAAGTCAAGGAGATGCAGGCGAAGTTAGCTAAAGCTCAGGAAGAGCTGGCCAGTGCTCAAGTAGAGGCGAGCGCTGGCGGGGGGGCAGTGACTGTTGTCATTAGCGGGCAACAACAGTTTCTATCAGTCAAGATTTCTCCTGAGGCGGTGGATCCAAAGGATGTTGGTCTTTTGGAAGACCTGGTGCTGGCAGCCATAAATGATGCTATGGAAAAGTCCCAGAAACTGGCTCAGGAACGCCTTGGCGGATTGACGGCAGGTCTCAAGATTCCGGGTCTATAGCGATAGAGATAAGCAGGTTTGGTTTTGGGTATTGAATTTGTTCCTACTGCGCAACCGATGTCCCGCTTGATCGAGGAGCTATACAAGCTGCCGGGTATTGGCCCCAAAAGCGCCCAGCGGTTAGCTTACTTCCTGCTGCGGGCTTCAGAAGAGCAGGCCAGGGCCCTGGCTGAAGCGATTATAGCTGTAAAAGAGAGGGTCATCCTCTGCTCTATCTGCCAGAACATCACTGAGACTGACCCATGTCTTATCTGTGAAGATGGACAGCGGGACCATACCAGCATATGTATTGTGGAAAAGCCCTTAGACATACTGGCTTTGGAGCGTACCCGGAAGTACAACGGTTTATACCATGTCCTGCATGGTGTCCTGTCTCCAATGGAGGGAATTGGCCCTGAGGCCCTCAAGGTAAGGGAGCTTCTGGCCCGTCTTAAGAATGATCTGGTAAAAGAAATCATCTTGGCTACCAACCCCAATTTGGAAGGGGAAGCCACCGCGATGTATATCAGCCGCTTAGTAGCTCCTTTGGGGATAAAGGTTACCCGTCTCGCCAGGGGGCTCCCCTTTGGCAGCGATCTGGAATATGCTGACGAGGTGACTTTGGCTCGTGCTCTGGAGGGCAGGCAGGAGTTTTAGGTATAACCACTGAATGGCCTGGAACTTCAGTTCCATGAGGTGATGAATGGGAATAGAAGGGTTAATGAAGGTTGGTATAGCAGTAAAAGACCTTGAAAAGGTGAGCGGCATTCTCGCCGATGCTCTGGGATTGATCCCTGGAGAGGTTGTGGCATACAAACCTTATCAGATGAGGTATCGCATCTTTACTATAGGAGACTTCTTCATTGAGGTGATAGAACCAACTGGTTCTGATGGGCCAATAGCCAGATTCATCGAAACAAACGGTGAAGGTTTACAACATATGACTTTCAGGGTAACGAACATTGAAAAGGTAATTGCCGAACTAAAAGGAAAAGGCGTTCGGTTTATTCAGGAAACCCCGGTCCAGGAGAAGACCCCTTTAGGCCTGGCGAAGTTTGTCTTCCTCCGCCCTAAGGAATGCCACGGGGTGTTGGTGCAGCTAATGGAGATCCGGTAAGGTTGATCGGGCTCTGCATAGTGACTCGTGCAGAGTGTGGCTAAGAGATAGAAAGAAAAAAGCGGTTTCGAGGACTCGAAACCGCTTTCTATATGTGTCCGTCGGGCGAAAACGCGCGGCTATAGCTTGAAAATATTGACAGCGTTGTCGCGCAGGATTTTTTTCTTGTTGTCGTCCTTTAAGGGTAACTCCACGAACTCTTTCTTGCAACGGGTCAATCCGAATCCGTTGGTGGCCCAGACAACCTTTGCACGACCTATAGGCCCATCCATGAACTCGATGGTGGGTTTATGGAGGCCCGACGGGAAGTAAGCACCGATGTTGCCGTACACGTTGGGGTGTCTCCAGATCATAGAAATCCACTCATCAATCCAGGGCCAGCCGGTGTGGGTAAGCACCATAATAAGATTAGGGAAGTCCATGGCTACCTCGTCAGCGTACATGGGGCGGCCTATCTCACTCGGCAGAGGCTCGGCTGATTGCCCCGTCTGGAAAGTCACTGGTATCCCGAGTTCAACACACTTGGCGTACAGGGGATAGCATTTCGCATCACTGGCCTTGACGCCAAAGCTATTGGGGTGGAACCAGACATACTTGAAACCATGCTCTTTGACTGCCTTCTCCAGATCCTTGAGGCTTTCCTCAATGCGGAAGGGATTGTAGCCGGCGCCACCGACTATCCTCCCCCTGCCCTTATCCACCAACTCAGCGATTCGCTCCATGGTGAAACCAGTCACTAGCTTGCTCTCACGCCTTGACCAGATAAATTGCTGGTCGACGAAGGCTTTCTCTACCCCTATTTCATCCATTTCCTTGATCATCTCGGCAACCGAGGGCTTGTATGAAGAGGCAACCACCTTCCACCCGTCCTTCTCGGGCACACCCAGTTTCTTCAGTACCCCACCGAAAGTGCCCTTGACGCAGGCCTGGGATTCATAGAAACCCCACACATACCTCCACTCTTCCTCGGTAACGATACCGGCATACCCCGCACGGCACATCGTGTCAATAGCCTGTACATCTTTCAGTTCCATTGAATTTAGACCCCTTTCTTCGATTTGTTTCTTTTCTTTCTATGAGAAAGCATGTTCCGTTCTAGCAATGATATCATCCTGGAGTGACTTGGTCAGGTCCACGAAGTAGGCGGCATAGCCCGCCACCCTGACGATGAGGTCGGCATGCTGCTCGGGATGCTTCTGGGCATCCTTCAGTATCCCGGGGTCGATCACATTGAACTGGATGTGATGTATCCCCAGGTCAGCCCAGGTCTTGAGGTAGTTGGCAAAGACCTCCCGGTTCTCCCCCTCCAGGAAATGGGGGGCAAACCTCTGGTTGAAGAGGTGGTTGCAGGAGAGCAGCGGGTCCACCTTGCTCACGGACTTGAGCACTGCGCTGGGTCCCTTCTTGTCCTGACCCTGCACCGGCGAGACGGTGCCGTCATGGAGGGGCTCCCTGGCCTTCCGGCCCTCCGGGGTGGCCGCTACATCAAAGCCCAGGAAGTACCCTACAGAGGCATTGGTGCCGTCCGTATCATAGGGATAGCCGTAGTAGGTGGTGAACTTCTCCGTCTCC
>JAPLHP010000083.1 GCA_026389585.1 Chloroflexota bacterium
AAGTAAAAGCAACTCTGCTTGCAATGTCTCCTTTTCGAGGTTTCCACCGTTTGCTGATATCTGAGTGATTCGTTTCAACAAATCGCTCACTTCTCCAGATTTGTGTTCGTATAGAGGCGGAACATTGAAAGCTGGGAAAGAGACCCCGTTCTCACCCTTGAAGTACTTGAGTGATTTCCTGAGGCGTTCTCGGTCTGTTTCCGGTTCAAGCCTCGATATGCATCCCGTATGATCAAGGAACACACGAACTGTAGATCCGCTCGTCCTACACTCCACAAGATATCTGTTCGGTACCTGAGTCTCAATGCCTCTCAGACTCTGCGACAGCTCGAAAAGTTCATTCAACATAACTCAGCACCCCCTTCTCAATCTTAACCTGCTGATCGAACTTCGGTTGCCACTGAGAACTCTTGCCATTAGGGAAGCAGCTTCGGAGCATGCTGGGAATCACCAGATTGATGTCCTCGCAAACTTGTGTCTCAGGGCGAAAGGGACCAAGATAGTCTGGGGTGAATTCCTTCCAACCAAGGCAAGGAGTAGAAAAGAACTGGCCGCGCTTGAGGCGGCGCTCAAAGACCTCCACATAGGCGTGAGCGCCATTTGTTGTCCCAACAGGCTGCAACCCTTGGCGGCCGTGCTTGCCATACTCCTTTGCGTCTGGCTTGACTGTTGCATGAAGCCGGTAACAGACGTCAACTAAGACGGTTGCGATTAGCTGATAACTATTGCCCTTCTTCATTATTTTGCTTTTCCTGAGAGGTCCACCATAGTTCGTAGAGTAATCGTGGTACACAATCGGCTTGCATATCTCCACTTTTGTCGGCACCACTTCCGCCCAGTCGCTCATAAGGATGCATTCGAAGATGCCTTTGGCAGCTCCAAAGGTCGGAGCGGGATAGCTCACAGGTGTGTCCCCTGTATCCGGCCTAGTCCACATGGCTGTGGGGCCGGAGATTTGCAGTGAAATGGCGTAGTTGTCCATGTAACCTCCTTTCATCCTGTTTTTCAATCAGTGACCTCAACTGTGCCCTCCCCGCACCCGAACGCGTCGGCGAACTCAGGGGCTCTCGCGGCGGTTCCCTCAAGATGATCGCGGAGCAGATAACACCGGCCATCCTTAGAGGACTGTGCAAGAAGCTCAAGAAGTCTATCATGCTTGTCTTCTACGCTGTCCTATCCCCGCGTCTGTCAGCTTTGACTCGTCCACTTCAGACGGTGAATCGAGGTCTGGCCTAAGTAGTTGCTCATACGACAATCAGCAAGCCGAAGTGTAACAGGCCACGGTGTGGTAATCAAGGTGGCGAGGCCAATATCGGAAATGGCCGTTCATTCGGAAGGATTCTTCCCTCAGCGCATCTCTGTTCAGATACCGTTCCATTCAGCCGACGTATGCGCTTGAGAGCAAGTGATCAGTTAAATTCGGCGATAGACCCTGGCGAGGGAAGGGGCTCCATTTCGGAGCAGGAGGCGAATCAGTAGGCCTGATCCCTGAAGATGACGGTGCATCTTTGCAGGCAGCGCTACAACTCTATTGAATGAAAGTCCATATTGTTTGGCTATGCACCTAAGAGCCTGATAAGGCCGAGCTTGGGGAAAAGAAGCTGGTGGCTCACCTTCTCGCAGTTCGGGCACAAATGACCGTCCATCATAGAGACAAGCCCGATTATGGGAAACTCCTTCAGCCTCAAAGAATCGATAGTGCGACTCTCGCCGAGATGCCTGAGTCATACCACCTCAATGGACGACTAGAAACATACGGATAGAGCCCCACTGCAAATATTGAAGATGTGATTTCGACTCTGCTTCATCACCCCACCATCGCCTTGTAGAACTTCAGGGTGTCTCAGTTCTTATCCCTGCTACCTCACCAGATGCTATATAAGAAACGATGCGCTGCGTTGCATAGGGAAGTTGAACCTAAACCCAAATGCCTTGTGCTGAGTAACACAAATCTATCCGCTCACAGATCGCGCACGAACTGCACCATGCCCGGGCAGCCGATCAGGGCCTCGAAGGCGGGATGCCGCTTCTCGTCGAGGTACTTGAACCCTGCCTTCTGATAGGCACTCTCGGCGGGGGTGTTGCCAATGTAGTAACCCACCTGCGCCTTGTGAAAACCCTGCTTCCGTCCCTTGTCCAGGATTGCCTCGAGCAGCTTGCTGATCGCCCCCGCGCGGCGGTACTCGGGGCGGGTGGCCACGTGCTCCACCACCCAGGCACCCTCAGTTGACTCAGGATGGCATGTCATGAAGGCTGCCAGGTTCTGCTGCCCCGGTGCCATGTCTTCTGGCGTCAATCCCATCCTCTGGATGACTGCGACCATGGGCGCGGTGACCGTGTCTTCCCCGTTATTCACCGGATCGAAGCCTTCGAGAGCCGCTGCTGGATGGCCATCGACATCGGCCACCAGGAACTCGGTGTAGTAACACATGTGGCGTGGCCGCTGCAAAGTCAGCAGTTCCAGGAACTCCAGACACCTGTCCTCCGGCTGAGAGATGATGAGGTCCCAGATGCCTATTTTCATGTGTGACCGGCCTGCCATGAGCATGGTCCAGGCGAGCAACTTCGCATCTTCGGGGCGTGCCTGTCGGATCTTGGTGTTCACTGTTCCTTCTCCTTCCTTAGTCTGGTGGTCTGCTCTTCAGCAAGGTGCCTGCGGGAATGGGCCCGGTGAAGTCTGATAATCATATCTCTCTGACGAAAAGGCAGATGAGAGAGGAAGTCTCACTCTCTTCTGTAGATTCTCAATGTCGGCATTGATCATGATACCGCTGCTTTTGCAGTAGAGAGCATCCGCCGCTGGTGGCAGTTGATGGGACAGGAGCGATACTTGCAGGCAAAACAATTGCCTATTACCGCTGATAGTGGGGGCAGCAATGGCTACCGGATAAAACTCTGGAAACTGGAACTACAGAAACTGGCGAACGAAATGGGCCTTTCCATCTCGGTCTCTCACTTGCCACCAGGAACCAGCAAGTGGAACAAGATTGAACACCGTTTGTTTTCATTCATCAGCCAGAATTGGCAGGGAAAGCCCCTGGTGAGTCATGAGGTCTTCTTTGGATCCTCTGTCTTGCCAACCAGAATGGCATCCTCCTGCAAAGCCATTGGGTTATTCTCACCCCCGCCCTGTGGGGTCCACATGCCTATTCTTCTATACCTGGTCTCTTCATATCCCTTGACTACTAAATGCCTCTCTAGATCTTTGACATTAAAGTCACCACCGAGCACTGTCACTGATCCATCAGAACCAGAAGCTGATGTCCGTAGTTGTTCAGCCAATCTATTTGACAGTAACCGATTTGGCGAGATTGCGAGGCTTGTCGGGATCCTTACCATGAGCCAGTGCCGAATAATAAGCCAGAAGCTGAAGCGGTACGACAGTTACCAAGGGCTGGAAAATCTCTTCCACCTGGGGAATCTCGAGCCAATCATCAAAAATCAGGTTGTTCTCCTCGGAAACCCCAATAACGAAAGCCCCGCGTGCTTTTGTTTCGTGCGCATTAGCAATGGTTTCATCGAACGTGTAATCCCTGGGGCAGATGACCACAACCGGTGTTCCCTTATCGATAAGGGCCAATGTGCCATGCTTTAACTCTCCGGCTGGCATGCCTTCAGCATGAACATAAGAGATCTCCTTCATTTTGAGCGCTCCCTCGGCAGCTATAGCGAAATTGATCCCTCTGGCTATGTAGTAGTAATCACCCTTATCCTTTGTTTGCTGCGCCAATCCCCGTATCTTCTTACTGTTCTTGCTGAAACACTTCTCAATCTTGGGACATATATCCACTATCTTCCCCAAGCCTTCTTCCAACCTGTTAGCCATCGTGAAAGCCAACAGGTAAAAGATGGTTAGCTGGCTCATGAAGGTCTTGGTAGCAGCCACACCAACTTCAGGCCCGCAGTTGAGATAGAGGACTCTATCGCTCATCCTCGCCAGAGTAGACCCCACAGTATTAACCAGCGAATAGATAGTAGCCCCATTTTCCCTAGCCCTCTTCACACCTTGGATGACATCGGCGGTCTCGCCACTCTGAGAGATAGCTATCACCAGACTATTCTTGTCAATCGAATCGGAGAAGTACTGAAATTCGGAGGCCATAATCACATCGCAGAACTTGCCACCCAGTTTGGAAAAGAGGTACCTCCCGACAAGGGCCGCATGTCTAGATGTACCACAAGCAGTTATGACCACCTGCCTTGATCTCAGAATGCCTATGGCCATCTCAAGAAGCTGCTTCTTATCCTGCATGGTAGCGCAGCGTATTGCATGGGGCTCTTCCATTATCTCTTTCATCATAAAAAAGTCATAGTCTTGCTTGGTCGCCTCATCGCACTTCCAGTCGATCTCCTTAAACTCCTTCTGAATCCGCTGCCCCTCCGCATCGAGAAATGTAACATCCTTGCTCAAGACCACGGTTTCCCCATCTTCCATAAAAGCAACCCGATTGGTCTCCTCCAGGAAAGCAAGTACATCACTGGCAATGAAGTTCCTTCCGCCACTCACTCCAACCACCAGAGGACTGTCTTTACGGCTGGCCACTATCTTCCCCGGTTCTTTTATTGAAATTGCAGCTAATGCATATGAACCTTTAAGCTTCTTTGTTGCCTTCAAGACAGCCTGTTCAAGAGAAACTCCCTCATCCATATACTCCTCAATGAGATGGGGGATTACTTCGGTATCAGTCTGAGATACAAAAAGATGGTTCGGCTCAAGCCAGCTACGAAGCTCTTGATAGTTCTCTATGATTCCATTGTGAACCACTGCAATCTCTCTTTTGCAGTCGAAGTGAGGGTGAGCATTTATGGCTGTGACCTCGCCGTGTGTAGCCCAGCGAACGTGCCCAATCCCCGTACTCCCCGGGAGATCATCCAGGTGGCGTTTTTCTCGTACCTGATCTAGATTGCCCACGTCTTTTTCAGCACAAATCTTGCCGTTGGCAATTGTGGCAATGCCCGCAGAATCATAACCCCTATACTCCAGATTCTTCAGCGCCTTGACCAGGAAGGGAGCGGCAGGGCTATCTCCGACACAGCCGATTATTCCACACATCTACAGTGTCTCCAGTTTCTTCATAAGCTCTCTTTTCTTCTCATCACCTAGATTGATATCCTTATCCATCACCCTGTAACGCGACTCCGCTATAGCCAACTTGTTCGGCCCAAGATCCTTCGTCAAACAAACATGAGGACCAACAAACGAATTGGGGCCAATCTTGATCCCCGGCAAAATGCTCGCGTTAATACCTGTCTTTGACCCCGCTCCTATTATAGCACCAAACTTGTCAAGTCCAGTGTCTATCATTCCATCTCCAACTCCGACCTTGACATCCTTTTCATCGAAGCGAAAATTAGCAAGCACAGTGCCAGCACCAAAAGAACAGTCATCGGCTATGACAGAATCGCCAACATAGTTTGAATGAAACCAGCATCTATCACCAATATAGGAGTTCTTTACTTCAGTACAGTATCCTACGACACAATTAGCACCAATGTGGCTATAGTCACGCACCAAGGCGTTATTGCCAATTATCGACCCTGCGCCGATATACGCCGGTCCTCGTATCACAGCGTTCTCCAAAACCCTGACATTATCTTCGATGACCACCTTCCCTTCAATAGTAGCCTTGGAGGAGATACGCGCTGATGGGGAAATACTCGGCTTACTCCTATCAAGGAAATATCTCACCGCTGTAAAGATATGCCAAGGGTACTTGATAGCCGCCCAATAATCGCGGTAGGGGACTATCTTGATCTTGTCCCCCTCTCTGACCATGCAATCCAGGGCACATTCATATACGTCGTCCCGGCTTGTTTGAACACTTTCAACACATTTCAAAAGTCTCTTTATATCAGTGTGCAAATGTACAAGTATGTTTACAAGATTGCTTGGCTCCTCCCCCTTCTGAGGCTTCTCCACAATCTTTCTTAACATATTCCCCCCATCAACCACCAAGTAACCGCCGGGGAAATAGTCCTTCACCTCGTAGCCAACCAGATAGGAAACAGCACCACCATCACGGCCCCCACGAACAAGACTGGTATAGGCCGAGCTGTCAAATATATCGTTCGGATTTACCACCACTACCTCGCCACTCAAGAACCGGCTAGCACTCTCCAGTGCATTGGCAATTCCCAGAGGATTCTCCTGTACAACAACCTCAAACTGCACTCCAGAAACATCCTTCGCTATTTGCTCTATCCTCTCGACATTCTGCGGATTTGCCACTATTATCAGCTCGTTCAGACCGGCCTCGCTTGCCTTCTCCATCTGGTGTTTAAGCAGTGGCTTGCCCAAGAACTTAAGCAGCAGTTTATCCTCCGTGATAGGAAACATTCTCTTTCCAACGCCACCGCAGAGTAATACCGCCTTCATAGCATCACCTCCGACATGAAGCGCCGAACTACCTTAACACCTCTATCAACAAGATCACGATTCTTCGTTGCCGATGGCGACTCAGCTAGTACCCGAATAACTGGTTCGGTTCCACTGGCCCTGATGAGCATCCATGAATCTCCAAACTCCAGCCTCACACCATCCAGGGCATTCAAACTGTCAGCCCCAAAACAATTAGCCTCCTCTCCAACCTTCCTCATAACAGCTTCCTTCAACTTGTTGGGACATGAGACCTTACTCTTGTCAAAGAAAAGCTTTGGCATCCTTTTGAAAAATTCCCTAACCTCGCCCACCTCACTCATGCGGCTGAGCAAGATCAGCGTGGCAAAAATGCTGTCAGGATAGTAGCCCGCCTCAGGGATTATATACACACCTACCTGTTCTACTCCGATAGCAGCATCATTCTCCCGGGCAAGATATGCTACATTGACATCACCAACCTCACCCCTAACTACCCTCACTCCCAGGTCTTCCACAGCTAAGTCCAGCAACCTGCCTGCCTCTACTGTCGAAGCAATCGTCTTCTTTCCACTTTCCTGAACAACCAGCCTGGAGATAAAGGCAATCGGCTCGTTGAATCCCAGGAAACCCTCGCGGTCACAAAAGACAACCCGATCAGCATCACCATCAAAGCAAACAGCAAGATCTGCCTTGACCTCCCTCAGAAACTGAACAGTGTTATGTAAAGTATCTTCTTTTGGTTCCGGATTCCTGCCTGGGAACAGGCCGTCAGGAACATCATTCAAAGGAACAACATCAAGACCCATCTCAGTAAAAATCTTGCTGACTACTCCGGAAGCAGCGCCATTTCCTGGGTCCACCACGATTTTTGGCTTGCCATCGAAGGTCTTTGAAATAAACCTCCCCTGAATGAAGTGAAGGTAAGCCCCACTCATCCCCTGCCCATGGTACAACCTACCCTGGCTCTCCCTCCTGAACCTCTTCTTAAGATAGACATCCTCTATTTGCCGCTCTTGAATCTTGTTATATCCCAATGAGTCTCTATTGAACAACTTCATACCGTTGAACTCGGGGGGATTGTGAGAGGCTGTAACCATAACACCAGTGTCAAAACCCCATTCTCTAGTAAGGAGGGCCAAAACTGGAGTAGGTAGAATACCCAGATCAGTCGTCTCTATTCCACAGGATTGTAAACCTGAAAGGATGGCGTCCTTGAGAATCTCCCTGCTGAGCCTGGTATCGGTAGCCACGCAAACCCTGGACCCCAAGGGTAGTATGGTGCCCAGCGCTTGGGCCACTTCCTGACATAGCTCTACGGTCAGGTCCTGATTGACCACACCCCTGATACCGCTCGTTCCAAAAAGGGACATCTTGGCTGTCCTTCCAGCGCCTACTTACTTGTCTGCACAGATAAAGGGTAAAATCGACACTCGCCATACCCCTCTTGAGTAGATCATCCTCCTACCATCTGGTATCTGGCTTTCCCCTCCTCGTAGAGGTCTCTGGCATGGATATCATTGATCACAACAGCAGGGAAATCCTTTACTTCTATCCGCAGAACCGCCTCAGCCCCAAGCTCCTCATAGGCTACTATTTCTGATTTCTTGATTGTCTTGGATATGAGCGCACCAGCACCCCCTATGGCAGCAAAATACACTGCCTTGTATTTCCTCATAGCCTCTTTTACCGCTGGCGAACGCATACCCTTGCCTATCATTCCCTTGAGGCCCTCGGCCATTAAGCGGGGGGAGTAGACGTCCATGCGACCACTTGTAGTAGGACCAGCAGATCCAATTACCTGGGCCGGTCTGGCAGGCGAGGGACCCATATAGTATATTGTTTGTCCCCTTACATCAAACGGCAGAGGCTCCCCTCGATCCAATGCCTCAATCATTCTCTTGTGAGCAGCATCTCGAGCCACATACATAACGCCGGTGAGTAAGACATTATCTCCAGCCTTGAGATCACTTAAGGTTTCATCACTCAAAGGCAGTGTAATCCTCTTGGCCATTTGCCCTCCTCACACTTTCAACCCTTTTAGGACATCCCTGGCAATAATACTCCTCTGGAGTTCCAAGGCAAATTCGGTAGCACTTGTTGCTAGCGCATCGCGGCAGAGCCTTTCCATAGGTAAACCTGCTACATAAGAGGGCCCGTTAAATATGTGAGCTACTCTATCCGCAACCTTGTAAATCATTTCAGTAGCAAATAGCTTCACCATGGCTGCTTCGCGCTTTATCACCACTCCCTTATCGGCCTTCCACGCAGCCTCATGAACCATGAGCCTGCAGGCATGAATGCTCATCGCAATATCTGCTAGCGCCGATTGCACATTCAACTGTCCAGAAATCAATTGACCAAAGGACTCCCAGGACTGGGCTCGAGTGGTTGATTCTTCCAGCAGTCTCTGCGCCACCCCCACACACCTAGCACCTCTCACCAAACGTCTTGAGGGAAGCCATTTCTTGCCTAGATTGAAAGCCTTCCCAGGCTCTCCTAATACGTTCTGGGTCGGTACTTTACAACCTTCAAATACTAAGGAAAAAGGTTCCCTCACTTGAGACCTCCATGCCGTCTTTTCACCACCACCTTCCACACTAAAACCAGGAGTATCTTTGTCTATCAGAAGGCATGTTACCCCTTCTCTTGCTCCTTTATTATCAGAGGTGGCCGCAAAGACTATAGCAAAATAATCCTCGCCAGCCTTCGAAAAAGACAGTTTCCTACCGCTGAGAATATATTCACCGTTTGTCCTTTCTGCCTTAGTTTCCATACTGAAAGGACTAGATGCTTTACCCGGTTCCATCAGTGCAATATAAGCCTGTCTTTGCCCATGGAATAATGGCAGAAAATATCTTACCTTCTGCTGGGCATTGCAATCGAAAAGAATAGGAGTGACATTACCAAAATCGAAAGGGATAACTGTCTGAGCCAATTCCTCCTCAACCAAACAGTTACCCAGAGTGCTCAAACCAACGCCACCAAGCTCCTCGGGCACATTTAATCCCCATAACCCCAGTTCTTTGGCCATTTTGATTAACTTCTCGTTCATCTCTGGTGGCAGAGACATTCTGGCATCGCTCAGATCAGCCGCACGCCCCAGGATATCTCTCTCCAAAGGCCTCAATTGATCACTAACAAAGCTTCTGACCAGACTCTGGATCATTTTCGGTTCTTCAGGTATGTCAAAGTCCACTGAAAACACCTTTCCTGCTACATCTGGATAGCTTCTTCCAGGAATAAGTCTAGATCAAGATCTTCATCATCCCCAATCCGCTGATCCAGGCGAGACATGACCTCCACCAGACGCCGGTTGATGACATAGTGTTTGATGGTGGTATCTACCTGAGGGCAAACCAAGACACACGCATAACACTGGTCACAATCCCCACCAACCGTACTTTCCAGGGCCATAGATGTACGCTGCTCCGTCTTATCACGACGATATGGTTCACGAAACAAAAAGGGGCAAATGTCTATGCAGTTGCCACAGCCAATACACTCCTTGTGTCCCGTGATATCCTCAGTTATGTTAAGTGCATGACCAGGATTGAAACCACTGGAAAGAAGTCGACACCGGGCTACTGGAGGACTCTTCGTGTTCAGAATTTCATTCAGAATAGACTCTATTTCCTTGACATTTACCTGAATACGCTGAGGCATGCTACACCCCAAATCCTAAGTCAGCTTTATCCGATGAGCAGTTAATGCCTGTGCACTGTAGTCGGGCAGATAATCAGGTATTGGCCTGGCATAATCAGGTAACAACAATGGGGATACCGGCCGTAACTTGGACAAGCCAGCCCGTTCAAGATCCTTCTGCCAGCAGCGAACGTGCTCCAGTGTCAGTGAGCCTGACTTCACCTCTTTGCTCCAGTTAGCCGCTGCCCTGCCTGCCCTTCTTCCAAAGACAAAGATATCCAGTGTTGAGTTGCCTATGAGCCGATTACTGCCATGCACCCCACCTTCACATTCGCCAGCGGCAAACAGCCCCGGTACAGTGGTTGCCCCCTCAGTGTTAATCTTAATCCCACCATTCTGATAATGCAGCGTAGGATATATCAGCATCGGCTCCCTGGCTATGTCAATGTTGAAGCGGCCAAACTGCCGCACCATAGCCGGTAATTCCCGTGCGACCGTTCCCTCACCACGTAACATGTCAATCATCGGTGAATCCAGCCAAACACCAACCTGCCCTGCTGGCGTTTTTACACCCTTTTGACGTTCCTGGCATTCCCGAATGATCGCTGCAGCTACCACATCCCTCGGCTCCAAAGGCATGATGAACTGTTCTCCATCAACGTTAACTAACTGCGCCCCCAAGCTTCTCACTTTTTCAGTAACCAACTGTCCCAGAATCTGCATCGGATAGGCTGCGCCAGTGGGATGATACTGCATAGTATCCATGAAAATCAGTTGAGCACCTACTCGATAAGCCAGTACCAGTCCGTCGGCAGTGGCTCCATAGTGATTAGTGGTCGGGAAACCCTGGATATGAAGACGCCCCATACCACCGGTAGCCATGACTACAGATTTGGCCCGGACCATGGTCAATTCGTTGGTCTCCAGATTCACCAATACCGCTCCACATACCTGCCCCTTATCATCCATCAACAACTCTACTGCAGGTGAAAATTCCAGATAATCAATTTTCCTATTCCTTATTTCGTCGCGTAGAACACGCATTTCCTCCAAGCCAGTGTAGTCTCTTGCTGAGTGCAATCTTAATCTTGATGCACCGCCACCAGACAGCTCATGCATGGTGCCATCCGCCATCTTATCCCAGTTGACACCCAACGTTCCCAGCCACTTGATTACCATCGGTGCATCTTTTACCAGGGCCTCCACCAATTCAGGCACGTTGGCAAAGTGCCCCCCACCCATGGTATCCAGGTAGTGAATAGCCAGGGAGTCATTGGGCCTGTCGGCCGCCTGTGTGCCTGCCTGAGCTCCTACAGTATTGCAGTCACCCAGCCGCAGCTTAGTTGTCAATAAGACTTTAGCACCGTTTTCTTGAGCCAGAAGCGCTGCCGTTGCTCCAGCACCCCCACCACCAATCACCAGTACATCCACATCATAGTCAACCCTACCGAGGTCAATCTTATCAGGATCAAGACAGCTATTACCTTCCAGCAGATCAGCCACTTCGTCCGGGGTATAGTCTCCCTTGTTCGGGCCTAGTGCCAGTTGGCGCATCTTTCCCGCCACATAATCAGGATGATACCTCTGCAGCAAAGGAGTCTTCTGCTCGTCGCCGAGGCGAAGAAGGCTCTCTTTCAGCCGCCTCTCCCGAGTAGCCTCTACCTTGCGGATACTCTCTTCCATATGAGCAGGATACATCTCGACCCCCAGTCCAATACCTTCAGTTAGCCGGTTCTATTTCACGACCCGCATACAAACGGCGCAGCTCACGCACATCCATCTTTTTCAACTTCTCCAGATCATCATCAAATCTGCCCGCTTCTATCTCAGCTATCCTGTCTTCCAGGTGCCTCGAAACAGGGGCAAGATACCGACCATATAAGCGCCGGCACAGCAAGGCTACATTATAGGGTACCAGTCCTTGTGGGCATCTGGCAGCGCACAAGCCACACATCACACAGTCAAAGGACTTGGCAGATACCTGGCGTATATCACCCCTTAGGGCATCGGACATATACCACATAACTTCAAGTTTCTGGGGGCATGTCTTAGTGCAGGTATTGCAGCCAAAGCACTTAACCAGATCAGGATAAAGAGAGAGTACCTGTTCACCTGTTGCTTCTATCTCCTCCAGGCTATAGAAGGCCTTGGCAGCAGGAAAGAATGGTATCTGCACCAGGTACATATCCTGCTCAACCGTCTTCTGGCAGGCAAGATCATACCTCAACTGGTGGTCATTCTTAAAATTGTAGATGGTAGCACAGGCGCCACAAAATCCGGCGCGACACCCACAGCCACGGATCAACCTATAGCCACAATATTCGAGTGCCGTCATAATGGTGAGCCCCTCGGGAACCTGGTAGTGCTTCCCCATAACATGTATATCAACCATTCGAGCTGACTCTGCCATTCTTACACCCCAGCCGTAATGAAAGTAAACCCTACCTACATCTCAATAGAGCACATACTGAAGCTGCTTCCTTTGGAAGGCCCAAGACCTCCTGGCTAGTTACCCTCTATCAGGAATCTCCTGAGCTCGATTATCATCTCAGGTGTGTCAATCTTCATGGGACACCTGTTCTTACACCTGCCACACGTCAGGCAGGTGTAAGCCACCGCAGCCCCCTTCTCTACATCTCCGCTCAACATTGCCGCCCAAACAGCTCCCATACCGGCAAAATACTTGTCCCCAAAATGACCTGCTGTTACTGCAAAGACAGGACATTCATAGAGACAACCTCCACATCTTAAACAATAGAGTGCTTGCCGCAATATCGGGTTTTTGGCAAGGCTGGTTCTTCCGGCATCCATGAAAATAACGTGAAACTCTTTTGGCCCGTGGGCTCCATAGGTAGTCACCTTCTCAATATCACCAGTCTTACTGGGCCCGGATATCAAGCTCACGTAGGAGGGTACAGTGTAATTGGCGTATCTCCAGGTTACCTCTGCAACTTTGTAAGCATCACCCAGTGTGGGAACCAGTTTTTCCATACCAATGAGCGCAATATGAACCGGAGGGGCACCTGTGGCCAGGCGAATATTTCCTTCGTTCTCAATAATGAATAGTGTTCCCGTGTCTGCCGCAACTACATTAGCACCGCTGATACCAACATCTGCCTTAAAGTACTTCTCCCTCAGCAGATTCCGAGCAGTTGCCACTAGAGTACCGATATCAGGCGGCAATTCTTGTCCTGTAATCTTAGAGAAGAGTTTGGCAACATCTTCCTTAGGCACGTGAATTGCCGGCGACAGGATGTGCATCGGTCTCGAGCCCAACTTCTGAATGATAAACTCTCCCAGGTCAGTCTCGTAAACCTCATTACCATGTTCTTCCAGGTGCTCCCGCAAGCCAATTTCCTCTCCAGTCATGCTTTTGCCTTTGACGATCAGTTTATGTTGGCCCACAAGCTTATCTATAATGCCCAGCGCATCCTCAGCAGTTCTGGCTATGTAAGCTTTCCCCTTGTTACTCTCGATGGCTTTAGACGCCTGCTCGGCAAGCTCCTCCATTTCCCCAATAGCTTTTTCCTTTATCCCCCTTACCTCTTCCGCCATCTTGACAGTATGGGGAAACTTCTTCAGAGCATCATTAGTATTCGCTCTGTAGCTCTTAATAGCTCGAGACAAAGCGACCCTTATCCTGTCGTTATGGGCCGCATCCATTATTTCTTTCTTGTAATCTGTGAAAACTGACATCTGCTTACGCTCCTATAGCCATAGCCACAACCTGGGCCAGGTCCAGGACTTCCACATTATCTTTCTTCAGATCTTTGAGTCCGGCATTCAACTGCATAATGCACCCCGGGCAGTGAGTAACAATGATCTGAGCCCCAGTTTCAACCAACTCGCTGGCCCTGTTCACCGCCAGAATATGGCTCAACTCAGGGAAGACTGCTTCGAATCCTCCTCCACCTCCACAGCACGTTGCCCATTCCCCTTTAGTCCACTCAGTTTCTACAAGGTCAATACCTTTGATAGCCTTCAAAACCTGGCGCGGCGCATCCGTCAAACCCAGATAACGCACCATCTGACACGGATCATGATAGGTAACCTTGACCTCCTTAGGAAATCGCAATTCCTTTGACCCGATATTCTCCAGGACAACCTCCGAGAAATGTTTGACTTCAAGGTCATATCCCTCTACACAAGCAGGAATCAAGTTGCGCAGAGCATATGTGCAAGAAGGAACAATACCGATGATCCGTTTCACCCCATGGGACTTCAGCTTTCTATATACCTCCTGAGCATTCTTGGCGAAATCGTCTTGCAGTCCAATATAGTGCAAGAGGCCCCCACAGCACGGTTCCTCATCAGCAAGATAGCCAAAATCGACGCCAAGACTCCGCAGCACTTTGACAGCATCCCTCAACGGTTGAGCCTCGGTGTCATCACCTCTTGATAACAATTTGCCATAAACGCCAGCAAGATCAACACCCAGCTTCTTCTGAAAAATGGCGATGCTCATTGGCAGCTCAGCACCAACTACACTCTTGTCCATCCCTCGCACAAGGGACATTAAGGATTCCAGCTTCCTAGTATATTGATATCCACATCCAGCAAAGAATATTGTCTCTGACTCTCGGGGAATATTAAGGTCTTTGGCCCACTTCGCCCCCGACGTCTTTGACTCACCTAATACATTGTGCTTATTGGTAATGTTATCCGCCAGATAAGCCAGCCCCGGAGGAATCAGATCTCTCGATTTCTTACCCATTTTGCATTCTCATCTCCACTAAATACTCACAGTTTCTAGCAACTTTACTATATCGCTCGGTTTGTCAGCTACAGCCACCCCAGCAGCAATGAAGGCATCAATCTTGGATTGCGCCGTTCCCATATTCCCCATCACTATTGCCCCGGCGTGTCCCATACGTTTCTCCGGTGGTGCTGATCTCCCTGCAATGTAGGCAACTACCGGTTTAGGATACTTCGTCTCGCTAATGTATCGGGCTGCTGTTTCCTCCGCTGTACCTCCCACCTCACCTATGAGAACCACGCTCCTCGTCTCCTCATCCTCTCTAAACATTTCAAGTACCTTGATAAAATCCAATCCGACTATGGCATCACCACCTATACCTAAACATGCACTTTGACCCAGGCCGGCGTTACTAATGTGCAAAGCAATTTCATAAGTCAGAGTCCCACTTCTGGAAACGACTCCAACGACACCCGGCTTGAAAAACTGACTCGGCATTATCCCAACTTTCATTTTCTTGGGGGGCACTATTATTCCGGGTGTATTCGGGCCAATAATCACTGTACCCCGCTTGTCCGCCATGGCGATGAACTCAATGGAGTCTTTCTGGGGGATCATTTCGGTGATGACCACGATCATTCTTAAGCCAGCTTCAATGGCTTCAATAGCAGCACCCCGGGCAAAACGTGCCGGAACAAAGACGATAGAAGTATCGACACCATGATAGCTCACTGCCTCAGCAACAGTGTTATAGACAGGTATACCACAAACCTGCTCCCCTCCCTTGCCCGGAGTCACTCCAGCGACTATCTTGGTCCCATATTGTAGCATCGCCTCAGTATGAAATCTCCCCTCGTTCCCCGTTATGCCCTGAACCATCACCTTTGAGCTTTCATCTACTATGCTTTTCAAAGACATCATCTCTTAACCCATCCTATGACTTTCTTGGTCGCCGTTTCCATATCCGGGTAAACAGGGATTCCCGCCAGACGTAACATCTCTCTTCCCACCTCATCATTGGTTCCCATCAGTCTTACGGCCACCGGCTTCTCGTCAGCTACCTCACTGAGCCCCCCGATAATTCCCCGAGCCGCCAGATCGCATCTTGTTATCCCACCCAGAATATTGATCAACACGGCCTTTACCCCAGGCTTAGACATAACCAACATCAATCCTTTTCTGACGACTTCTGGTTGAGCACCGCCACCGATGTCGAGGAAGTTGGCCGCTCTGCCGCCAAGAAGATGGACCATGTCCATAGTGGCCATGACCAGGCCAGCTCCATTGCCAATAATGCCTATGTCTCCTGAGAGGTCTACGTAAGCCAGCTTTTGCCTCCTAGCTTCAGCTTCCCTGGGGTTATCATCCATCCCCGCTGAGCCCTTATCTTCAAACTCAGGGTGTCTGAAAAGTGCATTATCATCCAATACTATTCTGGCATCAGCAGCTATGAACTCACCCGAGGACGTCTTGGCCAGTGGGTTGATTTCCACCAACTCTGCGTCATAGTCCATCGCCACCCGATACAGGGTAGCGATGACAGAAGCAAACTCGGTGATATCACGGTCTCCGTTGAAGGAAAACTGGGCCACTGTCGCCCTGGCAGTCTCTTCATTGAAGCCAGTAGCAGGATCAACCCAATACCTTGATATTCTGTTCGGAGAAGTCAGAGCAGTTTCTTCAACATCAACCCCTCCGTTGGTAGAAGCGAGGACAACATATCTCCTGGCCTGCCTGTCAATAGTTATCGAAGCGTAGTATTGATCGACAATGCTCAACTTTTCCTCAACTAACAGACTCCTTACCACGTTTCCCTTAATGTGACTGCCAATGAGATATATGGCAGATTTCTTCGCCTCGCCAGCATCATCAGCAAACTGTATTCCACCGGATTTGCCTCTGCCTGACACTAACACTTGAGCCTTCAAAGCTACAGGTTTGCCCAGTCGTTTGGCCACAATTTCAACTTCAACTGGATCCCTGGCGATACTACCGCTGGGAGTCTGCAAGCCATATTTCCGAAGGATATCTTTAGCCTCAAACTCAAAAAGCTTCATTTGCCCCCCATTACCTATACTCCATACACCGAGCTAGTCCGCCGGCTGAACCAGCTCGATCAGCGCCTTCGTACCCTTTGGATGCAGGAAGGCTATTTGGGCACCTCCAGCGCCTATTCTTGGCTTCTTGTCAATGAGGGGAATCCCATCCCTTTCCAGCTTTTCCAGGGTCTCCTGAATATTACTTACCTGCAGAGCTAAGTGATGCAATCCCTCGCCCCTCGTTCTAATATGTTTGGCAATTGGTCCCTCTGGATCAGTCGATTCCAGCAGCTCGATCCTGATATCACCCACGGGTATGATGGCAATCCGCACCTTCTGATCTGTAACAACCTCAACATCTCTGACTTTGAGCCCCAGCGCCTCGGTATATAGCTTCACTGCATCTTCAATACTATTCACAGCGATCCCAATATGGCTAACCTTTTCTATCATTATCCTCGTCCTCCAATATTGCTTTCGATAAAATTGGCAATCCTCTCCAAAGGCGTGCCTGGCCCAAAAATTTCGGCGATACCGGCTTCCTTCAGTCCAGGGATGTCCTTCTTCGGTATGATTCCCCCACCTACGACCATAATATCCCTACCACCCTTCTCACGAATCAACTTCACTATCTCAGGGAACAGGGCCATATGAGCACCGGACAAGCAACTAAGCCCTACCACATCCACATCTTCCTGAATAGCAGATGCAGCAATTTGCTCCGGTGTTAAACGCAAGCCAAGGTAGACTACCTCCAGCCCGGCATCTCTTAAGCCCCTGGCCACTACCTTGGCACCCCTATCATGCCCATCAAGTCCTGGTTTGGCTACTAAAACTCGTATTTTCTTATCCACAGACGCTCTCCATTTCTAGAGTATATTTGGCTCTCGGTACTCACCAAATACCTGTCGCAGGGCATCGCTTATCTCACCTACAGTTGCGTATGACTTAACCGCATCGATCATCACTGGCATGATATTATCACTACTCCTGGCCACGGTGCGCACACTATCAAGTGTCTGTCCCACCTTCCCATTGTCCCGCACACTTTTTAATCTCCGCAACCTTTCTATTTGCTTCCTCTCCACCTCCACACCTATCTCCAGAGTCTTCGGAGTATAGTCTTCATCTGTCACAAACCTGTTGACACCGACTACCACCTGTTCGCCAGAGTCTACCGCCACCTGATAGTCGTAGGCCGAGTTGGCAATTTCCTGCTGAATATATCCCCTCTCTATCGCTTTCAGAGCCCCACCCATTCTGTCGATGTCATCAAGATATGCTGTCACCTTACTCTCTATTTGGTTGCTTAACCGCTCTATATACCAAGAGCCTCCAAGCGGATCAACTGTATCTGCCACACCACTTTCCTCAGCAATAATTTGCTGGGTCCGTAAGGCAACCTGCACTGCTTGCTCACTGGGTAACGCCAATGCCTCGTCGAAGGAGTTCGTGTGCAGAGATTGACATCCCCCCAACACAGCAGCAAGTGCCTGTAAGGTCACTCTTACAATATTATTGAGGGGTTGCTGCGCAGTCAGCGTGAAACCGTCAGTCTGGACATGATACCTCAACATCATGGATCTCGGGTTCCTGGCATGAAACCTCTCCTTCATTATCTTGGCCCAGATACAGCGCAATGCTCTGTATTTAGCAACCTCCTCGAAGACGTTAGTATAAGCAGCAAAGAAGAAGGAGAATCGAGGCGCAAATGAGTCGATCTCCATGCCTCTATCCAGCATCGCCTGGACATAGGCAATCCCATTAGCAAGAGTGAAAGCAGCTTCCTGGACGGCGGTTGCACCAGCCTCCCGCATATGGTAACCACTGATGCTTATCGAGTTCCATTGTGGCATGGTTTGAGCACAGTGGGAGCAGATGTCAGTGACCAACCGCATGGAGGCTGCTGGGCCAAAAATATAGGTATTCCTAGCTATATATTCCTTCAGTATGTCATTCTGAACAGTCCCATTGAGCCTACCCTTGTCAACCCCCTGCTTCTCAGCAGCAGCAATATACATGGCTAATATGATTGGGGCAGTGGCATTGATTGTCATTGATGTACTGACATCAGCTAAAGGAATACCCTCCCATAATCTTTCCATGTCCAACAGCGAATCTATAGCGACCCCACATTTGCCTACCTCTCCTGCAGCCAGGGGATGGTCTGAATCGTAACCTTCCTGAGTAGGCAAATGAAAGGCAACACTAAAACCGGTTTGCCCCTGTTTATGCAGATACTTGAATCGCTCATTCGTCTCCTCCACCGTACCGAATCCGGCGTACTGTCGCATGGTCCATAACCTGCCCCTGTAACCAGTAGGCATTATGTGTCTGGTAAATGGATACTCCCCAGGGAGACCGATACCTTCTTTACTCAGCTCCTCCAAGTCCGCTGGAGTATAAACCCTCTTCACACCAATGCCATCAACAGTGGTCTTGAATTCTTTCTTTCTCTCAGCCGTTTCTTCCGTCTTCTTCTTCTCAGACATTTTCCCCCTTAACTGCAATACCAATACCTAAGAATGATCATCTGGGTTGACTGCCAGACGTTTTAATCGAAAATGGTCGGGGTGAGAGGATTTGAACCTCCGACCTCATGGTCCCAAACCATGCGCGCTAGGCCGCTGCGCTACACCCCGCAGCGTGGAATATAGCATGCCCCTGGTTTGAAGTCAAAATATCACATCTGCGTCGCGTAGTGCTCTTTATGTCAACATCGGCGTTGTGCTGTCGTCTGGCATATTTTATAATATAATTCAGCTATGATTGAGATAAGATTGCATGGCCGTGGCGGGCAGGGTGCTGTAACTTCAGCAGAAATGCTCGCCCTCGCTGCGATTGGCGAAGGCAAATACGCCCAGGCATTTCCCAGTTTCGGCCCAGAAAGACGCGGGGCGCCAGTTCAGGCGTTTGTGAGAGTAGATGCTAAACACATCCGCATCAGAGGGGAAATCAGGGAACCTAATGTCGTTGTAGTGCTTGATCCAGGACTGCTCAACATCATGGATGTCAGTTCCGGGCTGAAAGAAAAGGGCATTATAGTGCTAAACACCAAGAGCACGGCAATGGAGATAAAGGCCCGTTTCGGGAACAAATGGACAGTGGCAACCGTGGATGCAGCTTCCATCGCTGTTGAGACGATCGGTGTCAACATTGTAAACACAACGATGTTGGGAGCAATATTGAGAGCTACCAACATAGTGAAAATAGACTCACTTGCGGAGCCACTCAAACATCGTTTCGGAAATAGGGCAGCAGCCAACCTGGAGAGTTGTAAGAAGGCTTACGAGAAAACATCAATGGCCTGAAAAGGCATAGTTAGCAGGAGAACAACTTGAGTACGAAGCGGAAAGATACTGATCTTACCTGGCAGGATATCGAGATCGGGGCAGCGATAAGCACGCCGGGGAATGCTGCCGAATACAAGACCGGCGACTGGAGATCAGAGAGACCGATTTGGAACAAGGATAGATGCATCAAGTGCGGCATATGCTATCTCTTTTGCCCTGAGGGCTGTGTCTCCCATGACAAGGAAGGCTATTTCGAGGCTGACCTCTACTACTGTAAGGGCTGCGGCATCTGTGCCAGAGAGTGCTGGACTCAGGCCATAAGCATGGTTCCGGAGGGATGACAGGAATGGAAATGGTAGGAATGGAAGGCTCCCTGGCAATGGCCGAGGCCGTAAGGCTGGCCAATGTCGATGTGATTGCCGCCTACCCCATTACTCCCCAAACACATATAGTAGAGCGATTGGCTGAAATGGTGGCCAACGGAGAACTTAATGCGGAGTACATCCCGGTTGAGTCTGAGCATTCGGCGATGAGTGCCTGCCTTGGCTCATCAGCTACCGGAGCCAGGACCTTCACAGCTACGGCAGGACAGGGACTGGAGCTAATGCACGAGGTCTTGTATGTGGCCTCCGGCCTGAGACTGCCCATAATCATGGGTGTAGCGAACAGAGCACTGTCATCCCCATTGAGCGTATGGGGCGACCACTCCGATGTGATGGCGGTGCGGGATTGCGGCTGGATTCAAATCTTCGCCGAGAACGGACAACAGGCTCTCGATCTCACAGTATGTGCCTTCCGCATCGGTGAACACCCCAATGTTCTCTTCCCAGTGATGATTCACATAGACGGTTTCCACCTGTCCCATGTTGTTGAACCCCTCTTTCTTCTGGACAAGAGCCAAGTGGAGGAATTTCTGCCTCCATACCATCACCCGTTTGCTCTGGATACTGACAAGCCGGTAACTATAGGGGCCTTCACTGTTCCCATCCTGTATACCGAAGCCAGAAAATCCATGGAAGCTGCTCTGCGAGCCACCAGGGACATAATCAATGAAGTGTGGAACGAGTTTGCCAAGGTGAGTGGGCGCCAATACCGGGCTGTTGAGCACTACCGAACGGAGGATGCTGATACCCTACTTCTAACTATGGGTAGTTACAGTGAGATAGCCATGGAGGCGATAGACCAGTTGAGGGACAGGAACGAGAAGGTAGGCCTTATCAGACTGCGCCTCTGGAGGCCATTCCCCTTCGAGGAACTGCGCAAGGCTACCGAAAGGTGTCAGACCCTGGTCGTCCTGGATCGCTGCATATCTCCTGGAGGACCCCCTGGGCCGGTCTGCTCTGAAGTAAAAGCGGCACTTTACTCTCAGAAGAAGAGACCGAAGATAGCGGGGTTTATCGGAGGCTTGGGAGGCCGCGATCTCTCAGTCCCGGAATTCGTAAAAATGATCGAGAGGGGCAAGGAGATTGCAGAGGCAGGTGGAGAGGAAATAGAGACAATAGGGGTCAGAGGACAGTAAGTGGAAAACTTCGCGATATATGTTCCCAGGCTAGTGCCCCAAAAGGACTACTTTGCCCCCGGCCATCGTGCTTGCATAGGCTGCGGAGAAGCCCTAGCAGTAAGATTGGTAACCAAGGCACTCGGCAGAGAGGTCATCATATCCAATGCCACCGGATGCATGGAGATCGTTTCCTCGCCGTTTCCCACTACCTCGTGGCGAGTCCCCTGGATACATACACTTTTCGAGAATGCCTCGGCAGTTGCCTCCGGTATTGAAGCCGCCCTGAAGATACTCAATGAGAAAGGCGCCAGAGCCAAGATGCCGAAGGTAGTGGCTATGGGCGGGGACGGGGCAACATTAGACATAGGGATTCAATCGCTCTCAGGCGCCTGGGAGAGAGGACACAACTTCCTCTATGTTTGCTTCGACAACGAAGCCTATATGAATACCGGTATACAGAGATCCAGCGGTACTCCTTTTGGAGCCGCTACTACTACCTCGCCAGCTGGTAAACTGAGCATTGGCCAGGCCACCTGGAAGAAGAACATGCCAGCTATCGCAATAGCACACGACATCCCTTATGTGGCCACAGCATGTCCCAGCTACCCATTCGACTTGATGGAAAAGGTCACCAAGGCAGTGGCAACTCACGGTCCATCATACCTGCATGTGCTCTCACCTTGTCCTACGGGTTGGCGTTACCCCACCGACCTCAGTATCAGGCTGGGGCGTTTGGCCGTTGAGACAGGCGTTTTCCCACTCTACGAGGTTGAGAACGGCAAATACAGATTGAACTTCGATTCCTCCAAACTCCGGCCGGTGCGCGACTATCTGACGCCACAAGGCAGATTCCGCCATCTCCCCAAAGAAGAGATAGAACGAATACAAGAGGGAGTAAATAAGGAATATCAAAAATTGAAGAGGAAGGTGAAGGCTTAGGTGGCAACCAAGATACAGGCGATAGTGGACAGATATGAAAGTGACAAGGGTCAACTGGTCTCTATTCTGCAAGACATCCAGACCGAGTACTACTACCTCCCAAAGGAATCACTGGAGGAGGTGGTGAAGCTTCTTAATGTCCCCATGAGTCAAGTATACGGCGTGGCTACATTCTTTAAGGCCTTCAGCCTGACTCCAAGAGGCCGACACTTGATCAAAGTCTGCCTGGGTACGGCCTGCTACGTCAGGGGGGCAAATAGAGTTGTGGATAAAATGGAACTCGACCTGGGGATCAAGAGGAAGGAAACAACGAAAGACCTCCGGTTCACCCTCGAGACGGTCAACTGTGTCGGATGTTGCGCTCTTGGCCCGATGGTAATGATAGACGATAAGTACCATGGACAGATGTCAAGCGATAAAGTCAGCTCGCTGCTGGCGAAGTATGAATGAAGATGCAAACTAGAGAACAGATGGTCAGATTGAGTTCCCCTCAGCAACTCGAGGGCCTGCGAAAGTCCATTGTCGAGAGGAAAGACCGCAGCAAACCCTGCATAGCCCTCTGCGTCGGCACCGGCTGCCTTGCGTATGGCTGTACTGACATTCTCACTGCGTTCAAGAATGAGGTCGAGAAGAACAGACTTCAAGACAAGGTTGACATCAGAGCCACGGGATGCCCTGGCTTCTGCGAAAGAGGAGCGCTTCTCACCATCTATCCACAGGGCATCTTCTATCAGCGGGTCAAGATGGAGGATGTCCCGGAGATCATCTCAGAGACAATCCTCAAAGGGAACATTATCGAGAGGCTGCTGTACACAGACCCCAACACGGGAGAGCGGTACACTAAGGAAGCCGATGTTCCATTCTATAAGAGACAGCAGCGCCTCCTTCTCGACAGCAACAACAAGATTGATCCAACCTCTATAGAAGACTACCTGGCTATAGGCGGATATGCTGCCTTTGCTAAGGCCCTTTCCCATATGAAGCCCGAACAGATAATCCAGGAGATCAAGCGGTCAGGACTGCGTGGGCGCGGAGGTGGCGGATTTCCCACCGGCGCCAAGTGGGAATCTACCCGCGAAGCGCACGGCGATATTAAATACGTCATCTGTAACTGCGACGAAGGAGACCCCGGAGCATACATGGACCGCAGCTTGATGGAGGGCAATCCCCACAGCGTTCTCGAGGGGATGATAATCGGGGCCTATGCTATCGGGGCAAATCTGGGATATGTATACATTCGCCATGAATATCCCATGGCCGTGGAGAACGTTACTATAGCTATCAAACAGGCAGAAGAACTTGGCCTTCTCGGGGAGGATATCCTTGGCAGCGGTTTTGGCTTCAAGGTCAAGGTGAGCAGGGGCGGAGGTGCCTTTGTCTGTGGAGAGTCTACCGCCCTGATGGCATCACTCGAGGGCAAGGTGGGAGAGCCACGGGCCAAGTACATTCACACTTCCGAGAAGGGCCTGTACAACCGACCTTCGGATCTGAATAATGTGGAGACTTGGGCAAATATCCCGCACATCATCCTTAAGGGTGCTGACTGGTTCAACAAGATTGGCACCAAAGGAAGCAAAGGGACAAAAATATTCTCGCTAGTGGGCAAAGTAAAGAACACCGGCCTTGTCGAGGTCCCGATGGGCATGACCTTGCGAGAAATAGTGTACGACATTGGCGGCGGCATACTGGGTGGCAATAAGTTCAAGGCTGTGCAGACAGGCGGACCCTCTGGTGGCTTCATACCCGAGAGCTTGCTGGACCTCCCCGTGGACTTCGACGAACTGACCCGCGTTGGTTCCATGATGGGATCAGGCGCCATGATTGTGACGGATGAGAACACCTGTATGGTGGACATGGCCAAGTACTTCGTCGGCTTCCTTCAGGAGGAAGCCTGCGGCAAATGCCTGCCGTGTCGCGAAGGCCTGAAGCGGATGCTGGAGATACTTACGGACATCACGAGAGGGGATGGCAGAAAAGAAGACATTGAACTATTGGAACGCATAGCTGCTACGCTCAAGGATGCTTCTTTATGCGCCCTTGGAGGGACGGCTGCCAACCCAGTTATGACCACCATTCGCTACTTCAGGGATGAGTATGAGGCACACATCAACGAGAGACGCTGTCCGGCAGGAGTATGCAAAGAACTGATTACCTATTCCATTATCGACGAGAAATGCCCTGGCTGTGGCTTGTGCGTCGAACCATGCCCCACAAAAGCAATAACATTCGTGGCTAAGAAGAAGCCAGTCATTCTGAACCAGAAACTCTGTATCAAGTGTGGAACCTGCTGCGACATCTGCAAGATGAAGGCTGTAGGCGTGAAATGAAGAAACTGATCAACCTGACCATTGATGGCAGGAGTCTCCAAGCAGAAGAGGAGAAGACGATACTAGAGGTGTCCAGGGATAATGGCATCGACATCCCCACGCTCTGCTACAATGAAGATCTGGAACCATATGGTGCTTGTCGCCTCTGCCTGGTCGAGATCTCTAGGAATAACCGCTCAAGATTGGTAACGTCATGCCTCTATCCCGTCGAGGAAGGTCTTGTGGTGAAGACCAATTCCGACAGGGTGCTGACCAATCGTAAGATGTTAATGGAGCTGCTGCTGGCCAGGTGTTCAGGGGTAAAGGTGATAGAAGACATGGCCAGAAAGATGGGGGTGGAAAAACCTTCATTCCGGCCACAATACCTTGATCACAACGAGTGTATCCTCTGCGGCTTGTGTGTTCGAGCATGTGCGGAGGTAGTAGGCACCAGCGCCCTCAGCCTGGTGAACAGAGGGGTCAATCGAGAGGTAGCTTCGCCATTCCTCGACACGGCTTCAGATTGCATAGGCTGCGGGTCCTGCGTATACATCTGCCCCACCAAATGCATAAAGATGGAAGATTCGGGTGATACCAGGACAATACGCAACTGGAAAGTAAACTTCAAGCTGAAGAAATGCCAAAAATGTGGGAACTACTTTGCACCAGAGAAGCAGCTTGAATATATTAGAACCAAGCTAAAACTGCCCGAGGACTTCTTTGACACTTGCCCAAACTGCAAATGATGCGCCCCTAGGGCGACTCGAACGCCCGCACCCGGCTCCGGAGGCCGGTGCTCTATCCAACTGAGCTATAGGGGCATACCACCGTCTATGATACCCCGTTGCAGGACAAATCGACAACTTTGGCGCTGTGACAGCCCCTACAGTGCCTTTCACAGTGATGAAACAGGGGGCAAGTTCCCTCCCAACCCACAAGCCAGGCTCCATACCTTGAGGGGGTTTGGCACAAAGCCGCCTCCGAGTCACTCAAATAGGCATCTGCAAGACAAGAACAAGGGTTGTTGCTATAATGTAACAGGGCCTAATAGAGAGCACAGAAGGTGCGACTCACAATAGCCATAGCCAATCATAATTTAGGAGAAGTGCCACACAGAATTCTGGTTGACAGCCAAGGATGAGCAAGAGAAACGTCGCCTATCTAGGACCGCCCGGTACCTTCAGCGAAGAAGCCGCTCTCAAATACGATCTGGAAGCACAACTCATCCCCTTCCCTAGCATATCCGCCGTCACTTCTGCGGTAGAGACAGGTATAGCAGATGAGGGAGTGGTACCCATAGAGAACAGCCTCGAAGGGTCTGTCAACGACACCCTGGACCTCCTCATACATGAGTCAAAGCTGCTCATTCGACAAGAATTGATCCTTGACATTGAGCACCACTTGTTGGTCAAGCCAGGGACTTCAGCCACAGAGCTGAGTGTGATATTCTCTCATCCGCAGGCGCTGGCACAGTGTCGACGCTTTCTGGAGCGATGCTTCCCAAAAGCCCAGATAGTCGCTGCACTCAGCACAGCAGCCGCTGTTGAGCAGATGATGGCTTATTCCACTCCGGCAGCGGCTATTGGTAATTCCAGGGCAGCAGAGATCTACGGTGCACAGATCCTTGCAAAGAATATCCAAGACCGCTCACCCAATGTCACTCGCTTCGTGGTTCTTGCCCCGAAGGATCTTCCGTCTACAGGCAGGGATAAGACCTCTCTCTGCTTCTCCTTCAATGATGATCGCCCTGGTTTGCTGTACGGCGTGCTGGAAGAATTCTCCAAATACAACATTAATCTGGCAAAGGTGGAATCACGCCCCTCCAAGGAAGCCCTCGGGAAATACATCTTCCTGGTTGACATAGAAGGACATCGCCAGGACAGGATCATAGGAGAGGTACTAGGTAGGGTGCAGGCCAAGACCTCCTTCTTTAAGGTCTTGGGCTCCTATCCCAAATACCAATTGAAAAGATGACCAGCTACATTCCGAATCCGAAAAAGGGCAATGGCAATGCCGAGTTTGATCTCGATTGGGACGACAAGCACGTAGTGCCTCCGGTCACTTTCCCCGATCTGGATTTCTTCTTCAGCCGGCTGGAGGAAGCCACTCTTAATGCCGTGGACACAAAGAAGGGTGAAAAAGTATTGGACGTAGGTTGTGGCCGAGCCACCGATGCCATGGCTGTGGCCAGAAGAGGAGGGATTTGCCTGGGGCTGGAGCCATCGGAGACTATGATAGAGCACGCCAAGGTAGATATCGGCAACGATGGCACGGGAGTCTTTCTGCTCCGGGGGATAGGCGAATACATGCCCATCAAGAACCACTCCCTTGACAAGATCGTGTGCAAAGGCGCCCTGGATCACTTCCCCACTCCAGAGAGGGCAGTACAAGAGATGGCTAGAGTAGTGAAGCCAACCGGGACAGTGATCATTACAGTAGCTAACCTTGATAGCTTGGGCTTCAGAATTGGAAGAACCTTCTTTGTTAGATTCAGGAAGCTACTTCGCCGAGAAGAGTCTATCTACGAGAAGATTTGGCAAACACCTTTCGATCATACATACAGGTTCGACTACAAGTCCGTGAAGAAGATGGTCGAGCGTCACATGAATGTGGATCAGTCCATTGGAGTGTCGCTGTTCTTCGCCTCGCCATGGTGGGGCATGATGCTGGCAAAGTTGCCGAGACGTATTTCAATGACCATTTTGAAGGCTTTGGACAAATTGGCGCAACACATACCATCACTTAGTGATGGTATTGTTCTGAAATGCACCCCAAGAACGAAAGAGAATAGCCCACGCTAGCAGACAAGTCGATACCGTACCCTTCTAACGCTTCACCAAAAGGATAGTAACGACCCCACTCCTGCCTTCGATTTCTTGAATCTCTCTTATCTCACTACTGTGATCAATAACCAGTTTGTCAACAGCTGGGGTAACCTCTGGCCAATCATCAAATCTGTAGTCGTGAAACCCTATCGCGCCCCCTGGGACAAGGTGGGGCCAGATCACATGAAAATCGTTCTTCACATAGGACACCTGGTGGCAACCATCAACAAATCCAAAGAAGAACCTCTGATCTTTTGGGAATGTCACTTCTTTAGAATTACTCTTGATGGTTATGATATTATCGAAACCCCTGATCGTCTCCTCGTAGACTTCCAGCATTGAGCGACCATAGAGGAAAGCCTCGTAGACCTCTCCTGCCGTAACGCCTCCCTTGCCCGTAGTCTTGTCCAAGCTAGGGTCGAAAATGTCAATGGCATATACCTTCTTGCCGTATTTCTTAGCGAACTTCGCAAGCTTGGCCGTTCCCCCACCCATGTATGTCCCAATCTCAATAATGTCTCCATCAAGTTTCTGGAGCGCCTTCTCCTCAACAAACCTCAGGAGATTCTCGTAACCCACAAACTCCTCAGCACACATTGATGCCTTCAATACTCACACCCTCAACCTTCGCCCGGGCTGATACAGCCATAATGACCCCAGCCGACGTCCAAGTATTTTTCTCCTCCGGCCAGATCATCTGCTCCGGCAACTTTATACCAGTCTCGAAGCCGCCATCGTGATCTTTGAGCTGCAGCATCCAACCCAATAGCATATTGGCCCTATCTGTTTCGCCCATCCGATATAGTGTCATAATCAACTCAGAAGTTTCGGCTACCGTCACCCACGGTGTCCCCACAACACACTTGCACCCCCACCTGTCCATCACGAAATCATTCCACCGCTCGAGAATAATCCTCTGGGCTTCCTTCCCTCGAACGACCCCGGTGAGAACTGGATAGTACCAGTTTATGGCAAAACCTTGACTATCCTCGCCAAACCTGTCAAAGAGTTCTGGACGTTCCTTCATAGCCCTAATCAACCTATCGTTTGCAGCTTCCCAGCCTGGTTTATGAATCCCGAGCTTATTGGCAATCTTGATGGCACTCCTTATGCTCTGCCAGATACAGGTCGATGCTGCCAGAATAGCCCCCGGCCACGTCTTGTTATTTCCATTGCAGGCCCAGTGGATCTCCCCTGTAGATTGCTGGAGACACAGAGCAAACTCTATAGCCGCCTCGACAGTCTGCCACATATCCCAGAGGAAGCCCTCATCGCCCGTAAGCAAGTAGTGATACCACACTCCAGTGGCTACATATGTACTCTGGTTAGTATCCCGAGTCAGATCCTTCGGCTTGTCGGCGACGTAGCTCGAGTACCAACTGCCATCAGAGTTCTGTTTTGCCTTCAACCACATGTAGGCCTTGACAGCCTGATCAAAGCGACCAGTCAAGTCCAGGGCTATGGCACATTCCACATGATCCCAAGGGTCCGTGATGCCGTCATCGTACCAAGGGATAGCTCCTGAAGGCAGTTGATGTCTACTGATAAAGTCTGCCTGTTCGTTAATCAGTTTGGAGATGCTGTCCATCCTCTCCTTTCTTGGCATAGATAACAATGCTCTTAGGAAAGATGCGATTGCATATATCGTCAAGCAGACGAATCGGCCTGGTTCTGGTCTTGAGATCCCAAATCAGAAACCTATGGTACATGGATGGAATTAGGGCCTTCTCGTTGTTTACCCCAAACACACAGCGGAGAAGCCAGTATATCGAATGCAGGGAATGTTTATGTCGAATACTGTAGATCCGGAGGTTATGCTCGCGCAGCAGGACTACCAGGTCATTGGCCCTGTACTTTCTCACATGTCCACCTGGGTTGTGGCAATATTGCTTCGATATCCTCCAGTAGATGCTCTCCGTAAGATATGTGGGCACACTGACGGCCAGTATGCCACCATTCTTCAGTACTCTTACCAGTTCTCTCATGCTCTGTTTGTCATCACCAACGTGCTCTAGAACTTCAGAGCAGACAACCCTGTCGAATGAAGTATCCCTAAGAGGAAGCCGCATGGCATCGCCCCGAACTGCCAGCCATTTACCATTGCGCTGCTGCTCGTTGTCCAGAGTCTGAAGCATATACCTGGTCTTATTCAGACCCTTTTTCTCCATATCCAACGCACAGACGTGGCAATCGAATTTGCTATATGCCGCCCAACTGTGCCTCCCTTCACCACAGCCCACATCCAGAATATGCTGGCCTTCCTGTATTTCCAAGAGATTGTAGTCAACGGTGAGCATCGGCAATCAGCTCCTCATACACCGCTACAGTCCTCTTCGCAGCTTCTTCCCAGGTGAAATGCGTCTCTATTCTCCTCCGTGCTGCCGCACCCATTCGTCTGCGAAGGTCATTATCAGACATAAGACGCCTTATCGCCGAGGCTAGAGCATCAGCATTACCCGGGGGTACTAGAATACCAGCCTCGCCATCTGGACCTACCACCTCAGGAAGAGCGCCTGCTGTTGTCGAGATAACAGGTACCCCGCAAGACATGGCTTCAGCAGCAGGAAAACCAAAACCCTCATAGAGCGAAGGCACCACCGCCACTTCGGCTGCCGAATAACATCTGACCAGATCTTCATGGCTTATCCTGCCAGTAAAAGTGACCCTATCTTGAAGTCCATAATCTCTTACCAAGCCCGAGGAATACTTGCCGTCAGGCGGACCACCAACCACCGTCAGGTTTAATTCCATCTCGTTGCTCAGCAACTTAATAGCCCCCAGCAGATGAGCCAAACCCTTCAAGGGGCTATATCCCCCGACAACGATGAGGCTGTTGGGCTTCTTGCACGTCGAACCATCACCATCAAAAAGATTGATATCAATCCCGTTGTAGACCACTCTGAACTTCTCTCGCGGAATCTTAAAGGAGCGCGCTGTGTCCTCGGCTGAGCTTTCAGAGACAGCAACAATCCTGTCCATCCGCCTCGACACAATACGCTGCATGGGCAAGAAGGAATACCATCGAATCATTTTGAACTTCTGCCACCAACCCCTGGCATTGCGGACATCTATTTCCCTGTCAACAGTGACAGGATGATGAATAGTAGAGACGATGGGGATTCCGAACTGCTTCATCAACAACAAGCCATAACCCAGACACTGGTTGTCATGGATGACATCAAACTTCTTATGTCTTGAGAGCCACCAGAGTTTTCTATGTGCCCTCATACTGAACGTGAACGGCTCCGGAAACCCTCCCAGGAGAACAGACACTACTTCGTAGAGATTAAGGGGGTAGAGGATTCGCAGGGGTTTTGGTGGAAGACGACCTCTCCAACTATATACGTCTAGACTCTCGAGCTTGTGTACCTTGACTGCATCGACAACCACGGGGTGGGGAGGTCCCGACAAAAGCTCAACCTCGTGACCGAGACTGCAAAGCGCCTTGGTAAGATTGTGAATGTAGATGCCCTGTCCACCGCAAAAAGGATGCCCTCTATAGGATAGGAGGCATATCTTCATCTATACCGCTTATCCTCTTTCACAAGTCAGGATCCACAAGAGGAATAGAGCCCTCTTTGTTGAGGAAACAAAAACAATACCCCCCTTAGTGGCACCTGCATTAATGCCATATGCACAAGAGATTAAGTATAGCACATGGGCTCAGGCATGGCCAAACCACACATAAACAAAGCACACAACTCATTAGCACGAGAAGCGTTTAGGTGCTATAATCCCTAATGATTACCCTTGTGTATGTTATGATTCTCGTATTCAATACAGAATGACCCATTCTTTAGGCATAGATATTGGCTCTGTCAACGTAAAACTGGCGCTTATCGACAGGGACGACAGAGTAGTCTTACTCGATAGTGAAAAGGTGACCTCCAGTTCCCAGGCTGCGGTCGCATTACTAATTGCAAGGCTAGCCAGAAAATTCAATATCCAAGAGATCAACACAGCTGCTCTATCTGGTTCAGCCGTCACCATGGTATCCAATAAACTAAACTGGTCTGAATATAGCAGCTCGCTATCAATTGCTTCAGGGCTTCTCCATTTCCATCCAGAGGCAAAAACCATCATACAAATTGGCGGGCAGAGTTCTTTTGTCATGGAACTCGAGGATGGGCTAAGGAAACCATGGAGGGTTGCCTCAAATCCTCTTTGCGCAGCAGGCACCGGTATGTTCCTGGGGCAGCAGGCATACAGACTCGGGATAAGCATGGAGGACTTCTCACGTCTTGCGATGGAATTTGAAGGCACTCCACCCAGGATAGCCGCCAGGTGTAGCGTCTTCGCCAAGACTGACCTTATTCACCTGCAGCAGAAGGGGGTTCCGATAGGGGCAATGCTCTACGCACTCTGTGGCAGCATAGCCCGAATGGTAGCCTCTCTCAAAAAAGGCGTGTTCGAGGAACCAATCTTCTGCGTTGGTGGTGTTGCTGCCAATGCTGCGATAATCAAAGCCCTCAATGAGGTACTGTCTGCAAGAAACGGGCGTCCGGCGAACGTTATTGTTCCAGAGAATAATCTATATATTGAGGCTTTGGGGGCAGCCATACTTTCCAGAGAATCTGGAAGAATTTCAAAAGTCACAGTGCTGTCTGAAGCAGAAGTCAAGCAACAGTATTTTGAAATGCCAAGGCTTGAAAAGAACGGCCAGCAATCTAACTGTTGGGCAACACCAGTAATAGAGAAACCGTTCACGGGCTATCTTGGGGTTGATGTTGGGTCTACCAGTACAAAGGCAGTCATAATCGACGAATCTGGCCAGAAGATCATAGCAAGGAGTTACCTGATGACAGCAGGAAGGCCGTTAGATGCTGTAAAAGAGGTCTTCCATAATCTGCTGCGACATGTGGGAGATACGGCTATGATCGCTGGAGTAGGTGTCACCGGCTCCGGGAGATATCTGGTAGGCAGCTTTATCGGTGCAGATTTAATAAAGAACGAGATCACTGCACAGACAAGAGCTGCAGCAGAACTAGACCCCGAAGCAGATATCATTGAAATAGGGGGGCAGGATTCAAAGCTCGTCATAAAGCGAAACGGTGTCGTTGTTGATTATCAGATGAATAAGGCCTGCGCCGCTGGTACTGGCAGCTTTATCGATGAACTGGCTGAGCAGCTTGGTATCCATGTTCAAAACGGTGAATTCGCCAACCTGGCATTCAAGGCTACACACACCATCGATTTGGGAACAAGGTGCGCTGCCTTTATGGGACAGGCAGTGGCTTCGGCTCAGCAAGGAGGCGTCCCTCTGGAAGTCATCACTGCCAGTCTGGCTAACTCTATTGCCGGGAACTACCTTTCTAAAGTCGTGGAAACAAGAAAGCTGGGCGACAAAGTTATATTGACTGGAGCAGTATTCTACAACGAGGCTGTTGTTTCTGCTTTTCAAAATGCACTACAAGGGAAAACCACTATCGTACCTGAGCACAAGGAGGTTAGTGGTGCTATAGGTGCAGCACTTCTCGCCAGGGAAAGCACGGAAGGCGGAAGCTCAAAGTTCAAAGGATTCCAGAAAGTCATCGACAGTAATCACAACCTCACAACCTTTGTCTGCAAAGTGTGCGACAACAACTGCAACATCAGTCGACTGGACATACCCAACGAAAAGTCAACGTTCTACGGCAGCAGGTGCGACCTTTTCGACAGCACTATCAGCCATGAAAAAATAGAAACCGCTTTTGATGAACGTGAGAAGCTGTTATTCAAGCAGTACAAAGAAAAAGAGGGCACACCATCTGTCGGTATTCCCAGGGCGCTCGCAGCATATGATTACGCCCCGTTGCTCATTGGCTTTCTTAACTCGCTGGGCACAAAGGTGGTCCTTTCAAGCAAAACCACCAAGCAAATCACAGAAGAGGCCGTGGAATTGGGCTATACAGACAGTTGCTTCCCCCTCAAGTTGCTACATGGCCATGCGGCAAGTCTCAAGCAAGTCGACTACATCCTCTACCCCTCTGCTATCCGACTTGGCCTGAAAGAAGGTGATGAGGATCAAAAATACTCCTGCCCTCTAGTTCAGGCTTCTCCATTTATTATTCGCCAGGCCCTCAATCTCGAACAACGAATGCTTATACCTGTGATCGATCTTAGCAGAGGTAACGATGATACGATAAATAATCTGACAGATGTTGCAGTGCGAATGGGATTCACCAAGAAACAAGGAAAGATGGCTGCAATCGCCGGACTTGAAGCTCAAAGTGAATTCGAAGCGGCCCTGGTGGAGCACGGCAAGAAGCTACTGCAACAGATCCGTCATAATAATCAACTGGGTGTAGTGATATTCTCCCGTTCATACATGTCTCAAGATTCAGGCGCCAATCTTGGTATCGCCGAAAAGCTCGCCCAACTCGGTGTAGTGCCTATACCACTAGACTACCTATCGCTGTCTTCGGTGAATGTTAGAGAATACTCAGACCGACCATACTGGTTCTGCGAAAGCAAGCACATAGCCGGGGCGGCAATAGCAGCAAAAGACCCACAACTTTACGGGCTAATACTAACAAACTTTGGCTGTGGTCCCAACTCATTCGTGCTCAATATTGTTCGAGATATTATGGGCAACAAACCGTTAGGCCAATTGGAAATCGATGAACACGCAGCAGAGGCTGGTATCATTACGCGACTCGAAGCTTTTGTGGATACCATAAATGGGTTTGCGCGCTCATCCAAATCATACAGCTTCCCAACCGAGGATAAGAATATCCGCCGGGAAGCACCTACGACTGTTAATTCAAATAAGGTTATCCTCATACCAAGGATGTGCACACATGCTGAGGTACTTGGCGCTGCAATGGAAGCCTTTGGAGTGAAAGCAGTCGTGCTTCCTGAGCCAGACGAAAGAAACCTCCTTTACAGTAACAAGGTCACATCAGGCAAGGAATGCTTGCCATACCGCGTGAGCCTCGGTGACTTCATGAGGTTTTTCTACGAAGGCAACAGCTATGGTTTCGGGCCAAAAGATGTCGAAGGCTTCATGGCCAGTGCCTTCGGTCCTTGCCGCTTTGGGAAATACGCTGTAGAACAAATCAGAATACTGAGAGAAATTGGCTTCAATCTTCAGATACGAACTACCGTGTCAAATAACGCCTATCGTGATTTGAATATTGGTACAGGATTCGAGCGCCTGGCTTGGAATGGCATTGTAGCCGTGGATTATCTCGAAAGGCTTCTTTGGCGAACTCGGCCTTATGAAAAATCAATCGGAGTGACTGATGCATTATTCAACGAGTGCCTGACTGATCTTGCCAACCATATCCGCAAAAGAGAGAAATTCGACTACTACTTAAGACAGGTAACCACAAGATTTAAGGCTCTGATTGACCCTGACAAGCCCAGAAGACCAATCGTAGGGATCAATGGTGAGATATACTTGCGATCTAACAGATTCAGTAATAGAGACATGGTGAGAGAATGCGAAAAGGCAGGGCTTGAGGTCATAGTCTCCCCGATTGGAGAGTGGCTGAAGTATATTACCCACCGGAACATTGAGGACGGTATCAGAGAAAGAAGACTGAAGAAGATCGTGATAGGTTATCTGAGGCAGCTTCAGCTAGAAAGAGATGAAAGCTCGGTGATCAGCAATTTCAAAGAGCTGATTGACAGCCGAGAGCCTTCAATAAAAGAGATACTTTCGTTCTCCAGTCAATACCTTTCTCCAAAATGTGGCAGTGAAGCAGTAGTTAGCATAGGCGCTGGGATTGAATGGATGGAGAATCCGAACTTTGCCGGTGTGATATCGGTAATGCCACACGGCTGCATGCCCGGAGGAATCGTGGCTGCTATGTCTGAGAATTTCAGCAGAATGTATGGGAAGCCGTGGATCAACCTGACTTACGATGGATTCCTCGAGTCCAACAATCTAGTTAAGCTGAGCAACTTTGCCGAAGTCATTAGATTCTGCAATAAGAAGAATGGTAGTAGCCTTACATGAAACCCGCCCTTCTTTTGAAATAGACTCGCGCTGCTCACATACATCCACTACTAATAAGCCCACTAACGCAGGGAAGTACTCAGCAATCCAGCAATGCTCTTGGCATCGCATATTCTACCTGAAGCAATAAGGGCTCGAACCTCTGCAGGAGAGACACGTACCACCTCAATACTCTCGGTATCCTCAGCTTGCAAAGGGCTGGGGACAAGCTCGGTGGCAAGGTAAAGATACAAATACTCCGTACAGTATCCCGGGGCAGAGTAGAATCCCCCCAACCGTACGATCTTCTGGGGTAGATAGCCTGTCTCCTCCCTCAATTCGCGGCACACCGCCTGGTCTGGGGTCTCCCCAGGTTCGATACCACCGGCAGGGATTTCCAGAAGGTCCTTCCCCACCGCATAACGGAACTGACGAACCAGAAGAATACTACCATCAGCATCTACAGCCAAGATGGCTACACAATCGCTATGTTCCACGACTTCCCGAGTGGTCTCCCTGCCGCTGGGTTTCTGCACTGTATCTACCTTCAGTTGTACTGCTCGCCCCTGGTATACTCGCTGGCTATGCAACAACTGCTCAACAGCCTCGCTCAACACACCTCCTCTGGGAATCAAAGGGGATTCCCCAACCGAACACCATCAAGAAACGTTATATGTCAAGGCAACTTCGTCGCAGTTAGGAAACTTGGGGCAACGGTAGCACTCAGACCAAATCTTTCGCGGCAGCTCCAGCTTATCTACCTGGCGGAAACCAAGCTTTTCAAAAAAGGCTGCCTTATAAGTCAAACAAAAGACCTGTTGGATACCCAGTTCCTTCGCTTCCCTCAGACATGCTTCAATAAGCCTCGCCCCAATCCCCTGGCCCTGGCAGTCTTCGCTCACCGCCACACCTCTGACCTCAGCCAAATCAGACCAGTATATATGGAGGGAGGCACAGCCAATTACCTTGTCTCCATCTCTGACCACAAAAAAGTCTCTTATGTTCTCATATATTTCGCTTAGGGCCCGCGGCAACATGACCCCCTTCTCAGCAAAGTAGTTGGCCAACTTGTGTATCTGGGGGCCATCATCAATCCTGGCTTTTTCTACCTTCAAGGTCATCTCCTCCAACCTACATTCAATCTCTTACTTTCACCCTCAGTCTCTGCTCGAGAGCACTATAGAAGAAATCGCGAGGATACATCCTCAGAAAACGAGCGCCCTGCTGGCTCCGCTTTGCAGTGATTCTGTCCCCGTCCTGCAGCGCGAGATTTATCTGCCCATCGACGCTCAGCACAGCCTCATGGTAAGTATGGACTTGCATTTCCACCACGGCCGTGGATGGCAAAACCAAAGCGTAAGACAGGCTCAAATGAGCTGAGACCGGTGTGACCATGATCTCCTCAGCTTGGGGAAAGAGGATGGGCCCTCCAGCCGCCAAGGAGTAGCCGGTGCTGCCAGTGGCAGTGGCAATGATAACACCATCAGCTCTGTAAGTTGTCAGAGGTGCACCGTTTACAGCAGCTGACACCTGAATGATTCTCGGCACTGAACCTCTGCCGATGAGCACATCATTCAGAGCATGGAATGATCTGGGTAACCCCTTGTCAGTCCTGCCGTTAGTTTCAGAAGACAGGTCTACCTGCAGCATGGTACGTTGATCAATCCAACCCTCTCCACAGAGCACTGCGGGCAACTTTTCCAACAGGTCATCAGCCGAAAACTCAGTCATGAAGCCAAGATGGCCTAGATTCACCCCAACGATGGGAATATTCTGAAAGGCTACCGCGCGGGCGACCCGTAGAATAGTACCATCACCACCCACGCTGATGACCAAATCGGTGTCTTGCAACTGGGTTCTCATATCTTCTTCATCCCACGAGGAACAGGCCCATGCACTGGCCCTCATGGATGGTAACACCTCGGATAATCGTTCCGATAAGGCCTTCGCTGCTGGAATCTTCGGATGGTAGATAACGCCAACCCTTTTCACAGGACGGTTCACTGTTTCCCCTTCTTGAAAAAATCTTCGATGTCTCTCATCATTCGCCTGAGCTCTTCGTCACTTATCGTCGCCGTTGTATTCTCAGGATAGCTAGCTGGCTGTTCACCCATTGGATAGACAACTTCCTTCTTGGCCTCCTCGTATAACTCGTCGTAGATCTTCCTCATTTCCGTTTCCGTACGCCTGGCGGAGTCTTCAAGCTCGCCAGTATCCACTACAATATCCTCCAGCCCAGCTAACTTCTCTAAAATAGACAGGGATGATCTGGGGTAATTGCTCCATGGGAATGGGAGTCTGGCAATATAGTGTGGTATCGGTGACCATAAGCCAAGAGCTTCGATATTCCTCACTTTAGCAAACCACATGAACAAAGAATGTATAGTGCCAATGCCTCTATACTCAGGATACAGTGCAATGCCACAGCCTTCCACAAGTTGTTTCAAATGGGGCAGATTGACTACCCCCAAAACCGATGGGCTCTCCAAGTGAGTCACTCCTGTAGCACCAAACGCACCGACTATATAAAGTCTCTGAACCCCAAGACGGCCAGCAACGTCCAGAATCAGGTGAACGTATTCATAGATCCTGGCTGTTGGCTGTTCACTTCTGAAAAGAACCAAATCATTCCCGTTTGTGTTGTTCTCCCAGTAATAAAACCCGTTCCTCATCATCTCCAGATCTTCTATCAGCCCGTCCTTGACTGAAATCCAAGGCACTACGGAGAAATCATAGGGTTCAATTCTACCAAACTCCTCAGCACACAGTTTGTTTCTTAAGTAGTCAATGATCCTCAAGCCTACATATCCGGTATCTGGCAAAGCCATGATCAACCTGGGGTTCTTTAACTTAGGCTCCTTATATAGCGTAACAGCTCTTTCCATAACGAGATTACCAATTGCCAGAGACAAAACGCCAATATTTACTATAATTACAGAGTGCCACTCAGCCAGAAACGCACAGGGACACCTCTGCCTAATCTATCACTTTCCCATTATCTAGTAAAACAGCGCGACCTGCCGGCTAGCGAAACTATGAAAATGAATAGCACTCAAAGTCAGGCGCAGGCAAAAGTGGAATTGAACCACGCAGCCTTGAGTTGATTGACGATGAGCGAATAAAGAACCTATACTGGCTAGAACAAACACTGCGGAGGTTTTCCGATGAGACTACTAGAAGGAAAGGTTGCCTTGGTAACAGGCGGAAGCTCAGGAATCGGCCAGGCCACGGCTGTAGCATTCGCCAGGGAAGGTGCCAAGGTTGTCATTGCCGATGTAAGGGTGGAGGGGAGCGAGGAGACACTGCAAATGATTAAGGATGTTGGTGGCGAAGCTATTTTCGTCAAAACCGACGTAACAAAGGCAGCTGAGGTAGAAGCAATGGCAAACAAAGCTGTCGAAACCTACGGTAGACTTGACTGCGCCTTCAATAACGCCGGCTTTGGGGGAGAGATAGCATTAATCACCAACAGCAAAGAAGAAACCTGGGACCGTGTAATCGACATCAACCTCAAAGGTGTGTGGCTTTGCATGAAATATGAGGTTCCACATATGCTCAAGCAGGGCAGCGGGGCTATTGTGAACACAGCGTCGGTGGCAGGACTAGTAGGCACCCCATCCCAGGCTGCTTATGTTGCCAGTAAACATGGCATTGTGGGCCTGACAAAATCAGTAGCACTGGATTATGCTACGTCTGGCATCCGGGTAAACGCTGTCTGTCCCGGGGTTATTCGGACACCCATGATCGGTCGCCGTATTGAAGCTAAGCCAAAAAGAGAAGCAGGCTATATAGCTATGGAACCAATGGGGCGACTTGGCAAACCTGAGGAGATCGCTGAAGCCGTGGTTTGGCTATGTTCAGATGCAGCTTCGTTTGTTACCGGACATGCCATGGCCGTTGACGGTGGTCTCGTAGCACGATAGCCGCCTAACTCACAATTTCGGCAGACTAAACGTAAACTTTCTTGGGCATAGCAGACACAAAAATAATCCATAGGTCCACAAATCTAAATAGAATTCTTGTCGCTCTCGCGTTTCCCAAAAGTACGACTAGAATCCTTTCCCTCGCTTGAATATTCGATCTATTTCCTCAATTGCATCCAATACCTCGGGCATCTGGGAAAGTACTTCAAGGCTGTAACGTGCTTTCCGCCGCCAGTTAGGGTGTTCCTCCTGGATACCAGGGATATTCTGAGGCTCTGTCTCCAACCACAGATCCTCCAAGTTGACCAATAAAATCCTGGCATGGCTGCTAGCCAGGAACGCCAAGCAAGCTTTAAGGACGGAATGTGTATCCCATGAATTGCCCTTGAGCCATCCGTTGCGCTGCAGAAAGTTCACCAGGGCTTGTTTGAGATTCTGTCGAGATCCGCGCTCGACGTGGGCACCTGTAGTGTCCAAGATCTTCATCGCCAGCCGGTCTTCAATGTCCAAGCCCTGCCAAAAGGCCGAGAATGGGGGCATATCATGCGTGTTAAGGCTCGCTACGGCATTGGTGGGAATCTCCCGAAGCGTCCCGTTGGAGTCAGGTGTGATTTCGTACTGTGTAACATACATGCATTGTATGTTATGCCTCGTCATGGCCTCATTGACATATGGCGGCACGGTTCCTAGGTTCTCACCCACCAGCAGACATTTATGTCTGTGGGACTCGAGGCTTAAGATAGCGTATAGCTCATCGGCAGCATATCGAACATAGACCCCTTTGCTGGGCTCCATTCCTTCGGGAATCCAAAAGAGACGATGTAGACACATCACATGGTCGATTCGGAGAATGCTTGCATATTCCAGTTGGTGATTTAGACAAGCAATAAAGTATCGGTGTTCTTGCTCCCTGATCTTTTCAGGATGGAGAGGAGTGAAACCCCAGTCCTGCCCACCACTGAACAAGGTATCCGGAGGTGCTCCTACAGATACACCCATGGTAAATAGGCTGTGTTCACGCCACATATCGTAGCCATCGGGATTGACACCAAGAGGAAAATCAAGATAGAGTCCCGAGCCTTTCTCGCGAGCTTTTTCGGAGAGAGTTTCCAACTGCTGGTGAGCCACCCACTGCACATAGGCATGATACCGTTTAGTATCCTCACTGTAATCCCCCTCCTTCAAGATACCTGCACACAGCCGCTGCGGCCATTCTGGCCAGGGAACACTCCGCCGTTCGCAGGTAGCCCGGAAACGAGCATAGTCCTCAACCCGATGATTTGTCTCCATAAAATGACGGAAGGCTGCAAGGTGATCAGCTGGTTTTGTGAAGAAGCACTTTGCTAATTCTTCAAGCAGCCGGCGTTTTAACGCCATTTGATGCCGATAATCAACCAGAGGTAGAGATTGTAACTTTTCAACTGCTTCCTTAACTTCACCTGACTCGATCATGGCTCGTGCAGCAGCACAATTTTTCAGCTCAGTAACCTTGGTCACGTCAATATAGAACTCATTCCAGAAGAGGCGACTTACAGGAGCATAGGGACTTGGATCAAATGACTCATCTAAGAAAGAGGCTAGAAATGGAAGGGTCGCCACCACACTACCACCTTGACCGGTAAGCCATGTGATGAGGTCTTCAAGATCAGAGAAATCGCCGCTTCCCCAGCTACGCCGCGAATGTAGCGCATATAATGGAAGGAACACCCCCCAGACCCTGCTCACTGAACTTTCAGGAGACAGATACGCCTTGACCGGAGCACAGATAATCATAGCCTCAGAAAGCCTTCCCGATGACTCCACTATAAGCCGGTGATATCCCCATGGTAATCTGCCAGGTATGGGCAGTTTCTTGGCTACATAGCGCGCACCCTCTACTTCAACTGTTTGCGTCGTGGGCAGTCCAGAGATGTCGCAAGCCCAACCTCGCGCCTCTCCATTCTCAAGTTCCATGTGGCACATTGCAGAACCAACAGCCTGATCTACCAGCAGACGCAGCTCAACTTCAGCAGAGTCTCCATCCCATACCACAACCACTGGCTCCAAACACCGTCTCCATACGGCCTGCCGGTGCTCGATGAGCGCAGCAGAGACATCGCCAAAGGTCTCAACTGGAGCACCCAGAGCTCGGAGCACTAATAAAAGAGACTCGGGGGATGCTTCCTGCCTGCGCTGGGTAATATCATAATATGCCGTTTCAATACCATAGGCATGAGCCAGTTCCTGAAGCTGTGGCATATTGTAAAAGTCACTCATTATCTATCCTCTCAGCAACAGCGAGATGACTAAAACAGACAGTTACTCTCAGGGATTCTCAAACCCGGCAGGACTCAGTCGAACCGGAGGAGGACTAATAAACACAGAGAAGATCCACACTCCGGCATTTCTATCTAAGAAAGGCCAACCACACCAATATGATAATGAGGGCCACAAAAACAAAGGACTCAATCAACAAGAAGAGGATCAGTGTTTTCAAGGGATGGGTGCGCCCCCAAGCTATGAGAGACTTCCCTTTGTCGATTAGCATCCTAAACATGAATATATCTTGCTATTCCAGCAGTGGCTCCTACACCCAAATCGACTACCGCCCTATTTTAAGCCTTGGTTGCTTTAACAAGCAATGTCCTGTCACCGCCCTTACCCTCTCCATATTTGCCTTCCAAGACCTATCAGTGCTAGAATTCTTGCACCAGGAGGTGCGCCACGGCAACACTACCTGAAGAAGCCAAGAGAATCATTGCGGCTGTCCAACCAGTCTTCGTAGCCACTGCAAGCAAGCACGGCAAACCAAATGTCTCCCCAAAAGGTTCCTTCAAAGTACTAGATGATGAGCATGTTGCCTTTGCAGAGATAGCATCGCCCAATACTATTGCCAACATCAAGGAAAACCCACAGGTCGCTGTATTGGTTTTCGATCCAGCTACTTGGGGAGGATGCCGACTTCGGGGGAAAGCAGAGATTCTAGAATCTGGTGACTTGGTCGAGTCTTTCAAGTCTCAGTTTGCTCCAATGAAGATGAAGGTTCGCAGTGTCGTCAAGATAACAGTTGAAGAGGTAGTGATTATGCCTCCGATGAAAGCGGGGTCAAAGGGATAATGGATTTCCGATTCTCTGAACAGGAAGAAAAGCTTAGAAAAGAAGTCCGGGAATTCTGCGAGAAAGAGCCACCGGAAAGTTTTCCATGTGAAATTGAGGACGAGGGTTACAGTTTTGGTGGCTGGTCCCGTGCCTTTACGCAGAGGCTAGGGCAAAAAGGTTGGTTATCAATAGCCTGGCCCAAAGAGTACGGCGGAATGGGCGGGACTGTCATGGAGCGCTTCGTCGCTGCTGAAGAACTGGCCTACCACAGAGCACCACAATACGGGCATTTGTTTGGAGATGCTGCAGCTGCAGGAGTTCTGCGCTACGGCACCGATGAGCAGAAGAAAGAGTTCCTCCCCAAGATGGCAAAGGCCGAGATACTCTTCTCCACAGGGTTGAGCGAACCGGGGGCAGGCTCTGACCTGCTGAACACAGCAACTCGAGCAGTAAAGAACGGAGACGACTATATTATCAATGGGCAGAAGATCTGGCCTACTGGGGCACACCTGGCAGAGTGGTGCTTACTGTTAGCCAGGACAGACCCTGAGGCTCCGAAATCCAAGGGACTGAGTACATTTCTGGTGGATGTAAGACTTCCTGGTGTAACAGTAAACCCGATTATCGATATGGCTGGCGCCAAGTCTTTCAATGAGATATTTCTTGAGGATGTTCGTGTTCATAAGAAGTATCTCCTAGGGCAAGAGAATCGCGGACTCCCTCTCGTTTTTGAAGCCCTGGAGGGAGACAGATTCTGGGGGAGATGCCTGAGGCACGCAGGGAGCAAGAAAGACCTGGAAGAGCTCGTCGAATATGTCAATGATGCAAGATACGATGGCCACAGATTGAAAGACAATCAGGTGATCCGGGATACACTGGCTGAACTAGCTATTGAACTTGAAGTGAGCCGCATGATCAACTACAAGGCAGCCTGGCTGCTGAACAAAGGGACCAGCATCAGTTCGGAGTCCTCGGTGGTCAAAGTCTTCGCCGATGAACTGGGACAGCGCCTGGCCCACGTCGCGTTGCAAATCCTGGGCCCGGAGGTACAGCTTGGCGAAGACTCTAAATGGACCAAACTGAGAAAGAGATTCACCTTCCTCTACAAGTTCAACAGAGGTCTGAGCCTCGCCGGAGGCACTTCAGAAATCCAAAGGATGACGATAGCCACCAGAGGCTTGCGCCTGCCGAGAGGCTAGAGGGAAGAGGATAGAAAGATGGACTTTACCTTCACCGAAGAACAAGAAATGCTGCGCAAGATGGCTCGTGATTTCCTGGCCGCGGAATGCCCCAGGGATACGGTCAGGAAGCTGATAAAGGACGAGAAGGGATTCACCCCGGAGCTGTGGGCCAAGATGACTGAACTGGGCTGGCCGGGCCTGATCATTCCGGAGCAGTACGGAGGCGTGGGCGGCAGCTTCATGGACATTGTGGCCCTGGTGGAGGAAATGGGAAGAGGCGCTCTCGTGGGGCCGTTCTTCTCATCACTAGTGGGCACTCTGGCCGTTTTGGGAATGGCGAGTGACCAGCAGAAGGCTGACTTGCTCCCCAAGATAGCCTCGGGCAAACTGGTTCTCACCACGGCTTTCAGCGAGCCGGGCGTGGGCTATGAACTCGACGCCATTCAATGCCAAGCCACCGCAGCGGGAGACGACTGGGTCATCAACGGTACCAAACTCTTCGTGGAAAACGCTCATCTGGCCGACCTTATACTGGTGGCCGCCAAGACCAAGCATGCCACCAAGCAGGAAGGACTCGATCTGTTTCTGGTGGATGCCAGGAGTCCCAACGTGACATGCTCCACGATCGAGACCATTTCCGGAGACAAGCAGTCGAAGGTGATCATCAAGGGACTCAAACTTTCCGAGGCCAAGAGGCTGGGAGAGGCTCACCGCGGCAAAGAGCGCATCACCAGGCTGCTGGAGATGGCCACTGTGCTCAAATGCGCCGAGATGGAGGGCGGAGCCCAGCAGGTACTGGACATGACGGTTACTTATCTCAAGGAGAGGGTCCAGTTTGACAAGCCTATCGGCACTTTGGCGCCACTCCAACACCATGCCGCCAACATGGCCGTTGACCTTGAAGGGATGAAGTACATCACCTATCTGGTGGCCTGGAAGGTCAATGAGAATCTGCCTTTTGCCAAAGACGTCGGCATGGCCAAGTCCTGGTGCAGTGATGCCTACCGACGAATCTGCGACCTGGCCCATCAATGCCACGGAGCCATCGGCTTCTGCGAGGACCATGACTTGCCGTTGTACTCCAAGCGATCCAAAGTGTCCGAGTTCGCCTTCGGAGACGGTCAATACCAGAGACGCTTCGTGGCAAAGGAGATAGGGCTCTAGCCAATGCACCATCACCACGTCCGTTTCCAAAGTTGATAAAGGGAAGCAACAAACTCAGAAAGGAGAGCAAAATATGGCTAAGAAGCAAGTCCCGATAATAGAGGGCTTATTCACCTGGCCCGCTGACAAGCCCCAGCTACTGGCGAGCAAGTGCAAGAAGTGCGGTGCGTACTTCTTCCCGACAGTCCCATTCTGCGGAAATCCTGACTGCGCCAAGGACAAGGCCAACATGGAGGTCGTGCCTCTGAGCAACAAAGGCACAATGTACACCTATACTATT